>CAYWOV010000516.1:0-3725 GCA_964459965.1 uncultured Planctomycetaceae bacterium
GATGCTGGACTTTCGCGCCTTGGTCCAGCAGCTCGACATTCGCATCGTGAAAGAATTGCCAATCATCAAGGGGCGCGCCGTCGACCGTGCCTGGGCGGCCAATTGGAGGGCGGAAAGCGCCCTCTACGTGTTGGAACGCCCGGAAAGCCGCTCCGATCATTCCTGATCAGTCCAAAAAAGGGGAACCTCGGCATGTGGTGGCGACGGATTTTTCAGCGGAAATCGCTGGAGGTATTGCTGGCGGAAATGGCCGGCGAGCATCGGCTGCGTCGGGTGCTTGGCCCTGTTTCGCTGACGGCCCTCGGAGTGGGGGCGATTATCGGCGCTGGCATTTTCGCCATCACCGGACGCGTGGCCGCTGAGGACGCCGGCCCGGGGATCATGATCTCGTTTGTGATCGCCGGCTTTGCCTGCGCGTTTGCCGCGCTCTGCTACGCCGAGTTTGCCGCCATGGCGCCGGTGGCCGGAAGCGCGTACACCTATACGTACGCGACTCTGGGAGAAGTCTGGGCCTGGATCATCGGCTGGGACCTGGTCCTCGAGTACGCCATGTCGTGCTCGGTCGTCGCCTCGCACTGGGCCAGTTACTTCGACCAGTTCTGGAATCTCAGTTGTGAGATGCTGCACATCAAGGGGCTCGCGATCATCCCCGAGTTCCTTTCGGATCCTTTCACGCACGAAGTCCGCCACCAGTTCGTGGCGCACCCCATTTGCAATCTTCCCGCGGTCATCATCATGGTCTTGACTACGATCATTCTGGTCATCGGGATCCGCGAAAGCGCGACGACCAACGCGGTGCTGGTCTTTGTCAAGATGGGCGTCGTCCTGTTCGTCATTGCGCTCGGCATTCAATACGTCAATTCGGCCAATTGGTTCAAAGTCCCCGTCGAGAACCGTCGTCCTTCGGACATCATCGACTACGTCGATCGCCATCCCGACATCAAGAGTCAAATTCCGCCCAAGGAACTCACGGTCACAGTGACGGGAGAGGACCTGCTCAAAAACCATCCCGGCATCGCAGCGGGTCTCACCGACATTCAAAAGGACGAAGTCGCCAAGCTGCCCAACGAATTGAAGAAATGGGGCCTGCTCGGCGCGTTCGGAATCAAAGACTCGCTCAAGCCGCTGGATGAGTATTGTCGCAGTCCGTTCATTCCGTATGGATTTTCGGGCCTGATGGCGGGGGCGGCGCTCGTTTTCTTTGCGTATATCGGATTCGATTCGATCTCCACGCATTCGGAGGAAGCAATCCGTCCGAAACGCGACGTTCCGCTCGGAATTCTTCTCTCGCTCGGCATCTGCACAGTCCTGTACATCCTGATGGCCGGCGTGATCACGGGAATGGAGCCGTACTATAAGATTGATACGGGAGCTGCGGTCGCCTCCGCATTCAGCCGGCGGGCGGCGATCGAAAATAGCCCGGTTCTGCGAGGCTCCGCGTGGATCATCTCGGTCGGCGCTTTAGCGGGCATGACGAGCGTGCTCTTGGTCATCTTTCTGAGCCAAGCTCGCGTCTTTCTGGCCATGGCCCGCGACGGATTGTTGCCGCACTCCATTTTCGGCGTGGTGCATGAACGGTTCCGCACGCCTCACCGCTCGACGATCTTGACGGGCGTGTTGATCGCGCTGGCGGCCGGCTTTTTCCCCGTCAAGCTCTTGGAAGAAATGGTCAACATCGGCACGCTGCTCGCCTTCGTGCTGGTCTGCGCGTCGGTGCTCGTCCTGCGGATCACGCGGCCTGACGCGGAGCGCCCGTTCCGCTGTCCCGCCCTCTTCGTCGTCGCGCCGCTGGGAATTTTCGTGAACCTGGCGATGATGCTGTTTCTGCCGCTCGATACGTGGTTTCGGCTCGCCGGCTGGCTGTTTCTCGGTCTCTTGATCTACTTCTTTTACAGTTACCATCACAGCACTCTGGGCCATAACCTTGAGCGGGAGATGAAGCTTCACGGTGCAACCGGGAGCGACGCACCCCTGCAATAATCGGGACCACGGATGGAAGAGGTCCGGCGAAAGCCCGCGTTCCTGGTGTTCGACATCGAGACCGTCGCGGATGGCGAACTCGTCAGCCGTGTGAAGTATCCCGGCGCCGGATTGTCTCCGGGGGCCGCCATCGCCCGCTTTCGCGCGGAGACGATGGCGGAAAAAGGGAAGGACATTCTTCCCACGACCTACATGCTGCCGATTGCACTGGCGATCGCCAAAGTCGACTCGGGCTGCCGGCTGCTGGACCTTTCCGTTCTCGATCCGCCTCTGTACCGCCCGCACGAAATCACCAAACGCTTCTGGCACGGCTGGGTGCATTACGGCCGGCCCGCCTTGGTGACGTTTAACGGCCGCGGCTACGACATCCCTGTTATGGAACTGGCCGCCTATCGCTACGGCCTGAGCATCCCCGCCTGGTTCAACGTAGAAGCCCGCAGTTACGAGCAATCGCGGAACCGCTACAACTTCGAATCCCACTTCGACATGTACGACCTGTTCTCGAACTTCGGTGCCGCCCAAGTGGCCGGCGGGCTGAATCTGTTGGCCAACCTGATCGGCAAGCCCGGCAAGAGCAGCATGGATGGCTCGAAGGTTCAGGACATGTACGACGCCGGGGGGGCGGAAGAAATCAACGACTATTGCCGCTGCGACGTGCTCGACACGTATTTTGTCTTCCTCCGCAGCCGCGTCCTCTTAGGCAAACTCTCGCTCGAGGAAGAACACGAAATTGTCGCCGAGACCAAGCATTGGCTCGAGCAGCAAGCCGAATCCCGGCCGGCGTATCGCAATTATCTGGAGCATTGGGGCGATTGGCATCCGCCCGAATGAGGGAGGAGGGGAGAGGGTAGAGGGAAAAGGAAAAAGAGCACGCTTTGCGTGCGGTCGTCTTGTCCGCCCTCTTCCCCCTTCCCTGTGCCCTCTCCCCTCGCCTCTTGGCAGTTGAGGCGCCCTGCCGCGCTCCGTATGATTCTCCCACACAGCATGCTCGCACCGAGGTACTTCCGCCGATGGGATTGTTTGACAAACTGAAGCAGAGTCTGAAAAAGACCACTCAGCTTCTGAAGACCGACGTCCGCGATATTTTCAAGACGGGCGAGATTCTCGACGAGACGAAACTCGAGCGGTTTGAATCGCGGCTCGTGCAGGCCGACCTGGGCGTCAAAGCGGCCGACGAAATCGTGACCGAATTGCGGAAGCAGTACTTTGGCCGAACCGTCCTGAATGAAGCTGTGTGGACCGTGGTCAAAGACAAGCTCAAAGCGATTCTGAAAGGGCAGGGCGGCCCGTCGTGGGACGTCAACGATCCCCTTTCGCCACTGAAGCAATCCGAATCCGGACCGACGGTAATCCTGATTGCCGGCGTCAACGGTTCGGGCAAGACCACTTCGATTTCCAAGCTCGCCAAGCTGTTGCAAAGCGCGAACAAGAAGGTGCTGCTGGCCGCCGGCGACACGTTTCGAGCGGCCGCGGTCGAGCAACTTACGCTGTGGAGCAAGCGGCTGGGCTGCGGCATTGTCACGCAGCCCAGTGGTTCCGATCCGGCGAGCGTCGCGCATATCGGCTGCGAACGGGCGCTGGCGGAGAAGTGCGACGTGCTCATCATCGACACGGCCGGTCGGCTGCAGACCCAGAAGAACCTCATGGACGAGCTGGCCAAGATTCGCCGCGTCGTCGCCAAGAAAATTCCCGACGGGCCGCACGAATGCCTGCTCGTTCTGGACGCGACCACCGGTCAAAACGGC
>CAYWOV010000517.1:0-3723 GCA_964459965.1 uncultured Planctomycetaceae bacterium
GTCCTGCAGTACATCCCCTATGTCAACAAGATCTCGCTCTTAAGCAAGGCCCAGTTCCGATTGGGGTATACCTTCATCTGGATTGGCAACGTGATCAACACCAACGAGAGCGTGCTCTATCAGGGCGACCCGATGGCGGGCATGTTCCCCGAGATTCAGCCGACGCACTCCGGCTGGTGGACGCAGAATATGAATCTCGGCGTGTCGTGGGAGTGGTAAGGCCTTGACCTCCAGCCGCCAACCCGGGACAAACGACAAGGGATGTCAGGCGGCAACGCGACAAGACCAATGGGACAAGTGTTAGCGTCGCTGCCTGAGCATGTTCACGCGTTGCCGAGCTTCCTCCGAACGCTGGGTGAGGACTTCCGAAAAGTCGAAGTCGGCCGCATCGCGGCGCGCGTGGGGCTGAAGTGCGGCAGCTACGTCGGCCGCCGTCGCAAAGCGGTCATTCGGCTTGCGGGCCATCATCTTGGCCACAATCTGTTCGACCGCGGGCGGAATATCAGCCTTGAACTCCCGGATGGGGCGCGCGTCCTTCGTGCGGTGCGCCCGCAGCTTCTTGGCGACTGACTCTCCCGGAAACGGCACCGATCCCGTTAGCGCGCAATAAAGCGTGCAGCCCAAGCTGTAGATGTCGGCCCGCGGACCGACCGCGAAACTGTCGATCGTTTGCTCGGGCGAGATATAGTCGGCCGTGCCGACGCAACCCTGCCCCGAAATCATCGCCAGCGTGAACTCGTCCTCGTCCTTCTCCATCAAGGCCAGTCCGAAGTCGAGGACCTTCACGGTCCCGTTCTTCTTGACCAGCAGGTTGCCCGGCTTGATGTCGCGATGGACCATCCCCTTGTCGTGCGCGTGCTGAAGGCCCGTGGCCGCCTGGGCCACCAGGCTGCAGGCCTGCGGCCAGGCAAGGGTGCCCTGTCGCACGATCAGCTCCTGCATGCTGATCCCTTCGACCAGCTCCATGGCCACATACAAGATCTCGTCTGTCTCTCCCAGTTTCAGCGTGCGAACGATGTTCGGATGGTTCAAAAGCAGGCCGGCCCGCGCCTCGAGTTTGAACCGCACGAGATAGTCGTTGTCCATCTGCCGGGAAATGACTTTGACCGCAGCCTTCTCGCCGGTGTGCTGATCGACGCCCACGTACAGCCAGCCCATTCCGCCAGTTCCCAGGATGTCGATGATGCGATAGTCATCGATCGTGAATTGCTCGAATTTTCCTTCGAGCAACCACTGAGTCTGGAACCGCGTAAGCACGCCCTGCAGCATCAGCGTCTTGAGGAATGCGAGGGTGATCGGTTTTTCGGTCTCGGGCGTGGGCTCGGGTGCTGCTGGAGTGGCGGTCGCCGTCGGTTCGGGGCCGGTATCGCCGGTCGGCGCGGGCTCGGCGGCCGTGTCCGGACCGACCCCTTGCACCAGGTCCATGCGGGTCTCGGCAACCGGTGCCGTTTTGGAGAGTTCAAATGTCAGGTTGGTCTCGACCCGAAAACTGAACGGTCCAATTTGCAGGCTGTCGCCGTGGCAAATGATGCTGATGTCGACCGGATGTCCGTTGACCCGAATGCCCGCCTCCGGCCGCAGCGCACGCACGCGAATCACTTCGTTATCCATCGTAATTACGCAATGCGCCGGCGTAATCTCCGAGGAAAGCAGCCGAATCGGACAATCGATCGATGAGCCGATCAAAGTCGTATGCCGCAGAATGTCTTTATACGCTGTGCCACGTTGGGGATGCGGATAGGCCAGACGCGCGTACGATCGCCCGCGCCGTTCGGCGGGGGGTGCCGGCGGAGGCTGTTGTTGGGTCGTAGTTCCGATCTGTGGTTCAGCGCTCATTCAAGCTGTCGCGGAAGGCAGGCACGTAATTCTCGGCCGGTGCGAAGGGCCCCGTACGGACCATTTTTTGGCAGTCGTGAATTCGTCGCCCGAGCCACGAATGCGTACTTTCCACTCAGATGACGAAAACAGCGCTCGTTTATTCTATCACTTCGAGCGACCGAGGTGAATCACTTATCCCTGCATGTCTTTCAGCACGTCGGGGGGCGCTTCGGAGTATTTGAGGGGTTCCATCGAATAGGACGCTCGCCCTTGGGACAGGCTGCGGACCTGTGTCGAATAGCCGAACATTTGCGCCAACGACACGTGCGCTTCCAGGACGGACAAGTGCCCCCGTCGCTCGGAATTGACGATCATGGCTCGGCGGGCGTTGAGGTCGGCCTGAATATTCCCCAGGAACTGATCGGGCGTTGTGACCTCGAGCCTCATAATCGGCTCGAGCAAAACAATACCTCCCGCCTGAAGGGCCTCTCGCACGGCCACGGCGGCCGCTTCCCGCAGCGCCTCCTCTGTCGTCTCGCCGGCCCGATAATCGACGTCGAGCACGCTCAGCCGCACATTCATTAAGGGATGTCCGAGGATACCGCCGGCTTGTGCCTCATCGCGGAGCGTTTGTTCCAGAACCGCAACCAGCGCCTCAGGCAGCCGGTCGGGCTTAAGCGTGTTCACAACGCTGACCGCTTCGCCACCGGCAAACGGCTCCAGCCGGATTCGCACCTTCGCGTAATGGCTTTCGCCGGCCGTCTGCCGATGGCAGACCCCGTCGGCCTCGACCGCCTTCCGCACCGATTCGCGGTAGCTGACCCGCGGTTTGTGGACGCGAACCTTCAGACCGAAGTCCCGCTGAATGCGCTCGCGAAGAATCTCGAGATGCAACTCGCCCATCCCGCTGATGATCGTCTGCCCCGTTTCTTCGCTTATTTTTGCGGTGAACGTCGGATCCTGCCGCGCCAGGCGGCCCAAGACGTCGGCCAATTTCTTGCGTTCGGCGTTCGTGTCCGGCTCGATGGCCATCGAAATAACGGTTTCGGGAAAGGTAATCCGCTCCAGCAGAATCGGATGATGGGCGTCGCACAGCGTGTCGCCGGTCACCGAATCTTTGGGACCGACCACGCCGACGATATCCCCTGCCTCGACCTGGTCGGTCTCAAGTTTTTCTCTCGAATCCGCCTGCACCCGCCAAAGCTGGCTAATCAACTCTTTTTTGTCCGTTCGCGGATTGAGGGCCCGGCTGCTGCTTTTCAAAACGCCCGAATAGACCCTCACAAAGTACAGGTCGGCGTGCTGATCGGCGACGATTTTGAACACCAGCCCGCAAAACGGCTCCTTGGGCGAACACTTCCGCGTCTCGCGAAGTTTGTCCCGTTTTTTCGGATTGGGGTGGTCCCCTTCAACCGGCGGCCGATCGAGCGGACTGGGCAAATACCGGACGACGGCATCCAGCAAGGGCTGCACGCCGATGTAATCCAGCGACGCCCCGCAAAACGTCGGCTGCAATTGTCCGTGCAAAGTGGCCAACCGCAGCAGGCGATGAATCTGATCGGACGGAACGTCGTCCGTGGATAAGTACGTCTCCATGATGGCGTCGTCGAGCAGGGCAACCGCCTCGAGGAGTTTTCGCCGCCATTCCGCTGCCCAGTCCCGTTCCGCCTCGGGAATTTCTTGGACGTTGATCGTGCGGCCTTTCGATTCGGCGTCGAAATAAAGCGCCTTCATCTCGATCAGGTCGATAATCCCGGATAGACCGCTGGGATCCGTAGCCGGTCCCGCACCAATTGGGATTTGCAGAGCCACCGGGTGTGCCGCCAGCCGTCGAATTATTTGGTCGAAAGTCCGCTCGAAATCGGCTCCGATCCGGTCCATCTTGTTGATGAAGCAGATGCGGGG
>CAYWOV010000518.1:0-3722 GCA_964459965.1 uncultured Planctomycetaceae bacterium
CGGTTGGGCCAAGCGGTCCGGCGCGCTGTGGTCGCGCCGATCGTCTATTTGATTGCCTGCTCGCTCTCTCTCAGTTGGGCCCAAGCCGAAAAACGGCACCCGGGATTGGATGACGCGCCCCGACTCACGCGTACGAAAAAGGGTCTTCCAGGCGATCCGCTCAACGTCGCCTTCATCGGCTCGCTGGAGGATCTGCATTTGGCCATGCTGGAGGCGGGCTGGTTTCCGGCCGATCCCATCACGTTGAAAAGTTCGCTCAAAATCGTCGCGGGAACGGTCTTCCATCGCTCTTATGTCGACGCGCCGGTGAGCAATCTCCTCGTTTGGGGCCGCCGACAGGACCTGGCGTTCGAGCAGCCGGCCGGAAAAGATCCCCGTCGGCGGCATCACGTGCGATTCTGGCGTGCCGAAAAACTCGACGGCAAAGGCCGGCCAATCTGGCTCGGGGCGGCTACCTTTGACACCAAGGTCGGCTTGAGCCACACCACGCATGCGATTACGCACCACATCGACGCGGAGATCGACAAAGAGCGAGACAAACTGGTCGAGGACGTGAAACACACGGGGAATCTGTCCGCCGTCTACATGGTCGATGGTTTTCAAGAAAAGCTGAACGGCAAGAACGGCGGCGGCGATCCCTATCACACCGATGGCCGCTTGCTGGCCGGCATCTTAGTTGCCCGCAATCGCTTCGGAGCGCCGCGGCTTCCAACCCCGGTTCCGTTGGCTCCTCCGGCGACTCCTCGTCCGAAATGAGACCGGACGCTCTTGAGCGATTTCAGGACGAGTGCTCGGCCATTCGCGTACGGACAATCGATTCCAGGCTGCGGACCACTTCGTCGGTCGTCATTTTCGACGTGTCGATCCGCTGGGCATCGTGCGCCGCAATGAGGGGGGCGTTCTTGCGCGTCTTGTCGCGCGTGTCACGCTCGAGGATTTGCGCGCGCATCTCTTCGAAGGCCACACGTTCACCCTGTTCTTCGAGCTCACGCTGTCGCCGGCGGGCCCGTTCGTCCGGATCGGCGGTCAGGTAGAATTTGCAAATCGCGTCCGGGAAAACGACGGTCCCCTGGTCCCGGCCTTCGGTGACAATCTTGTGCCCGGCGGCCGCCTCTCGTTGCAAACGGACCATCGCCTCGCGCACGGCGGGGTTGGCCGCAACGCGCGATGCGGCTCCGGAAACTTCCGGAGCGCGGATGGCGGCCGTCACATCGCGACCGTTCGAGCGGACGAACGGCCCCAACGCGAGGATGTTGAGGCGGCGAGCAACCTCGGCGACGCCCGCTTCGTCACTTAAATCGATTCCGAGAGCGAGGCATTCAAGGGCGACGGCACGATACATGGCGCCTGTATCGAGGAATTGAAATCCCAGCCGCTGAGCCAGAAGCCGGGCAGCCGTACTTTTGCCCGAGCCGGCGGGGCCGTCGATGGTGACGATCATGAGCTCACCGCCGGAGGAAGGTCGCCGAAATACAGTTCAAGGTCGATGATCTCATACGGTGCCGGTTCAAACAGGACGGCGTCGTCCACCACTCTCAAGGTGGCGATTCGCCTGCCGCGAAAGTCACGCTGACAAGCAAACGACGGCGTGCGGAAGCAACGAATTTGCACGGGTCGCTGACGACCTTCCGTCTCCTGCAGCCGCAGCCGAAAGCCATAGGTGCCTGTCGGAACGTCGCTGGAAGAAGTCTCAACTTCGGATGGGTCCTCGTCCCCGGGGTCCGGCTTTTGGAGCGGCAGGACTTGGAGGATCTGCACGCTCTTCGCATCAATATGAAAAAGCCAACCCGACCTTCCCGCGGCGGGCGGGCCGTTTGGCGTTTCGATGACGACGGGCGGGACCAGAACGTCGAGAGCCGACTGCATCGGATAGTCCCGGTCGACGGCAATGCCGAAGCGAAACGCGCGAGACGTCTCGCCCCCCACGACCAGAATGCTGTCGAGCATCCGCGCCCCGATTTTGCGGTGAAACGGGAGGCCGCGAAAGAGCAGCGTGGTGCGCTGGGTTTCGGTCGCAATCTCGACGAAATGTGGACTCTCGAACCGCTCCCATTGGACGCCATGCGCACTGCCGAGCACGCCGCGCGTGAGCGTGGCCGCGCTGTCGTTCCAGGCGAACCGCGACGCGAAGTAGTTGCTCCAGGGATCGCCGTCCGGCAGATGGACGGGACGCAGCTCGATTTCCAGCTCGATGATCGGCCGTCCCCGCCAGAGGCGCACTGTCTGCCCGAATTCGGAAATGACCGACCCGTCCTCCGGATCCACCAATTTCCCGGCCGTCACAATTTCCCCGAGTCCCGGACCGCGCGATGTGACGGAGATCGAAGAGCAGCGCATCGTCGAGTAGAACGTCCTTTCCTGCGCGGCCGATTCTCCGGACTCGACAGGGCGAGGCGTCCGTTCGCGCGGAAAGCGAAAAGCGAGCTGTTGACTGAGCCGATTCGGCTTGCGGCCGAACTGTTTGATGCGCGAGATGCCGCCGGTCGTCTCATTCACGTGCACTTCGATGAACTCATTGCGGATCATGTAGGCTTCCGACATCGCAGTCGACGATGCCGGCGCTCGCGCCGGCTTCGGACTTCTCGCCGGGATCCACACGTATCCGCATGGCGGAAGATCGACCATCACGTGGCGGTGTTTCGAGTCAAGCTGCACGCCTCGGACGGGCAACTGGACCGGCGGAGGCGTCTCAAGCTTCGGCAACTCCACAGCCACCGTGCGATCAAACGACAACGGATTGAGCACCAAGTAGCCGGGCTCGCCCGCGGCACCCCGGAGGACGATCTCGCCGAGCCGCCGGGCCGAGCGGTCGACGAACGAATCGATCTCGGCATCGCTTAAATCGGAGCCACTGTCCGCAGCGGGCAAATCGGGACCGGCCGATTCGATTTGCTCTTCGAGTTGGCTGCTTTGGGGGGTGCCAATTGGCTCCTCGCGCAGAATCGACGCCAGGCCGTCCAGAGTGGCGCCCGCATCGAACCGCGCTCGACGCTGAAAGTGCTGCCGAAAGCGGCCAATCGGATCGCGCTCCTGGGCGGCGACGGCCTGGATCAAAAAGGGCGAGAGATATTCGGTTTCCTCGAAGCGAGACTGGCGTCCCGGATCGTCCGTTTGCTCGAAGAAGCGATGGAACGTGACAAAACGGCCCAGCACGGGGCCGAATTTGTGGATCCGCTCGAAATCCTGCCAGAACGGGGAACGGACCTCGGGCCAGCGGGCCCAGATAACCGCCGCCGTCTGATCCTGCTGCATCGATTCGGCCATTCTCGAAGGAAAGCGAAGGTAGCTCCCCGCACTTTCGGCCGCGAGCGGAATCCGAGTGGTGGCGTCGATCACCGTGCTGTCGCACCCCTCCCAGCGGACCTTGCTCTGTTCGGTGTCGGGATAGAGCCCGTCGTCCAAAGCGACGTGCAGTGCGCTCCGGTAGCCGAAGCGCTGCAGAATTTGCGGCAGCAGTGTCGAAAAACCATATCGACGGCGGGCCCATGTCTCCGGCGCGCGGCCCAAGGACCGGCGAAACGCGTCGCGACCCTTTTCGAATTCGCCCAAAACCGACGTCAACGGCAGGAGCGGGACGGGTCTTTCGCGAAACTCGCCCCCCAACACGTCGAGCCCGCCGGCCTCAAAGGCCCGCTGAAACTGCTCCTTTAATTCCGGCTTTTCGCGCAACATCTGTTCGAGGTCCGCGGCCGTCGAAAGGATGCTGACTGGTGTGGCGCCGG
>CAYWOV010000519.1:0-3720 GCA_964459965.1 uncultured Planctomycetaceae bacterium
GATTCAAAACGGTCTCCGGCAAAGAGCAGTGAGACCAGCATCGGGTGCACCTCGTTCAGCGACCCGAAGTTTCCGTTCAAAAACGAGCCGACAAGCCGCCCGAAAAAGGTCGCTTCGTAACGCGGAAATGAAATGAGCGTGGTGCCCAGTCCGGATTTGCGCAGGCGCTCGACCAGGCGCTCGGCCTGCGTCCCCTTTCCCGAGCCGTCGATGCCTTCCAAGGCAATCAGCCTCGCTCGGGCGCCCGAGGAGCCGGCACGTTGGCGCGCTTCGTGTGACTCATTGGCCTCGCCGCTCATGCCTCACTTCTCAATCGCGGCGGATCGCGCGTAAATGCCGGTCGAGCGTCGCCTCACCAACACCAGAGACGAACTGCCCAAGGTCGCTTTCATCGCCGGGGATTTCGATCGGCACATAGCGGCGATCGCTTCCGCGGACGTAGCCGGATCGTCCCTCGGCCAGTTGTTCGACGAGAACCTCCAGGGGCGCTCCGACGAGTGTCTTGTAGTACTGCATCGCCAAATTGCGTTCCAGTTCGTTCATTCGGTTCACACGTTCCCGAATCACGGTCGGGCTGAGGTGGTCCTGGAATTCTGCGGCCTTGGTCCCGGCGCGGGCGCTGAACGGGAAAATGTGAATCTTCATAAACCCCACCCTGCGGCAGGCGGCCAACGATTGGTCGAAATCTTCGTCCGTTTCGCCCGGAAAGCCGATGATCATATCGGTGGTGAACGCCGGATGGTCGAGCCGTTCCCGCATCCGGTCGATTCTTTCGACAAAGCGTTGCACCGAATACCGGCGCCTCATACCGCGTAAGACGGCATCGGAACCGCTTTGCAAAGCCGGATGGAATTGCGGACAGAGATGCTCGCAATCTGCGGCGGCGGAGACAAAATCGTCATTGATTTCGGCCGCCTCGATACTCGACAGCCGCATCCGCCAGGAGCCGGCAATCTTGTCGAGCCTGCGGAAGAGGTGCCACAAGCGAAAGGGAGCCACGCCCGACTTGCCGCGCGTCGTGTCGACTCCGTAATGGCCGACGTGAATGCCGCTCAGAACAATTTCGCGATAGCCGTTTCCGACCAGCCGGCGGACTTCGTCTTCGATGTCCTCTGGCGAGCGGCTCGACAACCCGGGTCGGACGTGCGGAATAATGCAGTACGTGCAGTTGAGAATGCAGCCGTCCTGCACCTTCACAAAGGCCCGTTTGCGGCCGTCAAAGTGACTGATGCCCCGCGGAATGTCGACAATTCCCTGGCGGCCGAGCACATCGCCCAACTCGCGCTTGTCGCGGACGACCTCGAAGACGCCGGGGAGGCGGGACACGGCCTGCGGATCGCGCGTCGCGTAGCAACCCATGACCAGCGTGCGCGTGCCGGGATTTTGCCGCGCGAGCTGACGGATGACTTGCCGCGACTTTGAATCGCCCGTACCGGTGACCGTGCACGTATTGACCACGCACAAGTCGGCCGATTCCCCCTCGAGCGCTTCGCGATATCCGTTCTGCTCGAGAGCCTCTTTGACGAGCTGGGTCTCGTATTGATTGACCTTGCAGCCGAGCGTCACCAGGCGGCACGTCCGGTGTTGCATGTCGCGGCCCTAGTCGTGCGACCGTTCGCTGCGATCCGGCGGACGCCTGCCACCCTCGCGCCGGAACTCGCGCGGTCCGCCCGATTCACCTTCTCGCGGTCGCGAATCGCCAGGACGCCGATGGAGCAGAAAAGAAATGGCCTCTTCCCAAGTGGGAACATTTCGGTAAACGCGCGGCGCTTCATCGTCGCTTTCCGCGTCTCCCTCAGCCTCGACGCCCTCCTCGTCCTCATCCACATCCTCATCGTCGGACGACGCGTCCAATCGCGACTCGGCCGGAAATGCCTCGTCTGCCTCGGCGTCGGTCAAGGGCTGTTCCGCAAGGGGTTCACGGCGCGGGCCACGATCGCCCGGTCGACGACGCCGACGGCGGCGGCGGCGAGGAGCTCCCCCCTCGCTCTCTTCGGTTTCGACTCCCGCTTCTTCGGGATTTTCTTCTTCGGAAACGGATTCTTCCGCAGATTGTTCTTCGAATTCGGCCTCGTCTTTCGGCCCGGCTGGTTCTTGCCGATCCATCGGCTCCCCCGGTTGCTCCTTCCGCGATCTCGATCTGCGGCGACGCCGACGGCGGCGCGGGGGACGCTCTGCGCCCGTTTGTTCGACTGGTTCTGCACCTTCTTCGGACTCGTGGACATCGTCCGGTTCGGCAAATTCCTCCCGAGAAGGTCGTCCCTCGGCTCGCGAATCCGCGTCCCATGGCTCTCTGCCACCACGGGCCGGCTTTGCGAGAGGCTGCTCCTCGACAAGCCCGGCACCGAAGTCGTCAGTTTCCTCCGACTCGTTTCGAGGCGGTGGCGGCGGTGGTTGACGTCGTGAACGATCTGGCGGCGCCTCGGATCGGCGGCTCGGCGGTCGCTCTTCTCGGCGCCCTTCGCCTCGCGCCTCGGAACGGCCTTCGGAGCGCGGTGGACGGGAACCGCCTTGCGGTGGACGTCGCTCACGCCCTCCCGAGCGTTCGCGGCCGCCTGGGCGGCGTGGTCCGCCTCCGCCTCGACCGCCTCTTTGACCTGGGCGACCCCGATTTTCGGAGTGCTCGCCGGGCTCGCCCTCCTCTTCACTCCACTGCCACGTCTTGAGCGTATCCCAGTAAGGATCGTCCTCGGAGGAATCGCTCTTTTCGGCACCAAGGGCGGGCGCTTCGTCTGTGGCCGAGTCGCCAACACCATCCTGGCTGCGAACCTCTTCCGCCGAGATGATTTCCTCTTCGATTTCGAGGTCGCCCTCAAAATCTGCGTCGGGCGACTGTGGTTCGGTCGGTTCGTCCAAGTCGAGGTCGGCGCCGAAATCGTCTTCGTCCCGCGTTGACGGGCGCGCCGGCGGTGGACTTCGGCGTTGCGGTCGCTTCTCCTCGCGCGACGGTCGCTTTTCCGACGAAGCGGCGGCACTTTCGTGCTTACCGGCAGCAGGAGTGGGCGCCGATTTCTCGGGCGCCGCCTTCACCTCAGGTGCGGAGCTTTCCGGCTCGTCGAGGGCAAGATCCTCGGGAACAACCAGCGGCTCGCGGGACGGGTCGGCTCCCAAATCGATGCCGAACAGGTCTTCGGCCAGGGTTTCCCAAGAATTGTCTTCGCCACCAGCGCCCGCACGCGACGGATCTGCATTCATAGCCGGAACATACCAGTCGGCATAAACCCTTGCAAGTCGTTGCTCCGACGGCTGTGACGTCCTTCAATGCGTTGTCTTTCCGAACAGTTGAACCGATGGCCGAGCGGACGCGACTCGATATTCGCGATAGACTGACAGGTTGTTTGGAGTCGTCGAAATGACCAGCAACCTCGTGGATCCGTCTCAGACTTCGGCGAAAATTGGAATCGTGACCGTTTCCGATCGCGCCAGCCGCGGTGATTATGCGGATCTCGGCGGACCGGCGATCCGGGCCTACCTCGAAAACGTACTCACTTCTCCATGGATACCCGTCGCCAAGGTGATTGCCGATGAACAGCCTCTCATCGAACAGGTGCTGAAAACACTCTGCGACGAAGAAAGATGCTGCCTCGTCGTAACCACTGGAGGAACAGGGCCGGCGCCTCGCGATGTCACGCCGGAGGCGACTGAGGCGATCTCCGAGAAAATGATGCCCGGCTTCGGCGAGCTCATGCGTCAGGTGTCGCTACAAAAAGTGCCGACCGC
>CAYWOV010000520.1:0-3720 GCA_964459965.1 uncultured Planctomycetaceae bacterium
ACGCAAACGGCGCGGCGCGAGGCGCCTCGGTCGAATCGCGAGATCCAAAGCCAGACGCTATTCCGCTACGCTTGCGGGCGAAACTACTTTGCCGTGGCTGTCGCCGATCTTGATCCCAACGAACTCGAGCAATCTGTCGACAGACCGGAAGCGCGCTTGGACGAAGTCGAGTCAACGGTTATCAAGCAGGGCCGCTCGGCACTGATCGTCAAGGCGGCGATTCGTCGAGCAGACGGACCAACTTGGACGGCCTACAAAAGGTGCGGCAGCAAAACCTGGATTCGGCGGTTGGCCCGAGGACTGCAATCCCCGCGTTCCTTAAGAAACTTTCACCTCGGGCAACAACTTCTACGCCGCGGAATCGCCACGGCGCGGCCCCTGTTGGCCGTCGCGCCACGTTGGCATGCCTTGCTGCGCCCGGCATTCCTGGCGACGGAATGGCTGGAGGAGGCTATCCCGCTCGACCGGTTTTTCCGCGCGACGGCCGCTCTTGAGCCGGCAAAGAGACAAACCGTCCTGCGGGAAACCGCGAGGTGCGTTGGACATGTCGTGGGCACGCTCCACGCAAGCGGATTCTCGCATCGTGATCTCAAAGCGACCAATGTCCTTGTGCGCGAGCGCTGCGGGCAAATCGAAGTCTTTGTCATCGATCTGGACGGTGTCAGCAAGCCCTGGCACCTGTCTCGACGTACACGAATGGCCAACCTGGCCCGCCTGGTTTTCGCCACCGAGGAATCGGTCGGGATCACGCAAAGTCTGCGGCGACGCGCATTGGCTGCCTATTTGGCCAGTTTCTCCGACTCCGCGCCCTGGAAAAACGTCTGGAGACAACTGCGCGAAATCTCTAGAATCCGCCGCTCCCGCCAAGCCTCTCGTGCACGGTGATGGTTCTGTTTCGTGCCGGTTGAACGGCGAAGGCCAGATGGCTGATTTATGATCGATCAGAGTCACGTCGCGGGACCTGCCGCCGACTTCCAGTCGCTCAACAGCCATGAGGCTGCCATTTACCGCTTCGATCAGGAAGAGGTCGCCGAGAAGTATCCCGCACAGTTCGGGGACGGTTGGCGTGATCGTCGCGAGTCTCGCAGCATTCGTCGAGCCATGGCGAGTGTTCCCCGTGGTTCGCATGTGCTCGACTTGCCCTGCGGAGCCGGGCGGCTGCTCGATATTCTCGTCAGCAGCGGCTACCGCGTGACCTGCGTCGATTGTTCCGAACACATGACCCGCATGGCTCGCCGCCGCTGGGAAGCGATTCGCTCAAACTTCGAACTCGCCTTGCAGCCGCCGGAATTTGCCGTCCGCGATGTGATGCACACCGGTTATCCCGATGGTCACTTTGATGCGGTCGTTTGCAACCGCCTCTTTCACCATTTTCGTGAGAGCGAAACTCGCATTCGCGCATTGACCGAGCTGCGCCGTGTCAGCCGTGGCCCGGTTATTGTTTCCTTTTTCAATGCCTTCGCGCTGGGAGCGATTCGATTCCAGTTGAAGCACGCCCTGCGCCGGACGACGCCGTCCGACCGCGTGCCGGTTCCGGCCTGGAGCTTTCTCAACGACGTGCGTCGGGCCGGATTGAAGCCCGTCTCACTCCACGCGGTGACTTGGGGAATTTCACTGTTGTGGCACGTTGTGAGCCTGCCTGCGGTCGGCCGCACAACCGGTGCGATGTCTCGCGAATTCGGTCGAAGATCCAAGGTGGGATAAGTTCGGCCGATCGCATTCTGTCGGATGCCGGCAGATGCGAATCTTGGAGGACACGGGATGCACATCGCCTTTCTCTCCACCCGCGCGGCCAAGCCGAGTTTCCGCTTTCGTGTCGAGCGGATGTTGCCATCGTTCGCCGAGCGCGGCCATCGCTGTAAAACATTATTTCTTACAGGAAGTCTTTGGCAGCGGCTTTCTCTGTATCGCAAACTGGGCCGCTTTGACGCCGTCTACCTCCAGAAACGGCTCTTGAGCCGGCCCGAGCTGATGCTCCTGCGTCGCTCCGCGCGGACGCTCATTTACGATCTCGACGATGCCGTGATGTACGATGCGAGCGGGGCGGAGGATCACCGCCGGCAGGTTCGATTCGCCGCCATGATGCGCGCGGCCGATCTGGTCGTCTGCGGGAATCAATACCTGGCTGACGAAGCGTCACGCGAGACGGCCAATGTGACGATCGTGCCGACATGCATCGACACCGAGGCGTACCATCCGCGGCTGCGGCAGAACGGCACCAACCGCATCACGATCGGCTGGACCGGCAGCCGCAGCACGAATCCGTATCTCAATGACATTCTGCCGATCTTGCCCAAGCTGCACGGGCGGATCGCTGTCAAAATCATTTCCGAGACCGTTGGCGGCATCGATTTTTCTGTCCTGGGCCAGGTGCCGCGGACTTTCGTTCCCTGGTCGACGGAGAATGAGATCACCGAGGCGGCAACGTTTGATATCGGCGTCATGCCCGTGCCGGACAATCGATTCACCCAGGGGAAATGCGGTTTCAAGGCGTTGCAGTACATGGCGCTGGGAATCCCCGCGGTCTGCAGTCCCGTCGGCGTCAATCGCGACATCATTCACGACGGGCTCGACGGTTTCCTTCCGCGAACGCGGGAGGAGTGGTTTCAGATTATCGCGCGGCTGCTGAAGGATCCGTTTCTGCGCGAGACGGTCGGCCACGCCGGCCGCCGGCGAGTCGAACAGGCCTTCTCGTTGGACACCCATGGACCGCGACTCGTTCATGCTGTCGAGAATGTCCGGCCGCCGCTCCGCAAGTCGGCCTGATCGCTGAATCCGGCAACGTCTGCTCGAGGTTCAGCGTTCGCGTCGTCCACCGCCGAAGACAAGGATAAAAGCGGTGCGTTGTGGACCAAAAGCGAAGCCTCTTTGTTTCCCTCGCCGTTGCGATCGTGGGATTCGGCATCGTCATGGTCTATAGTGCCAGCATTACTTCCTGGCCGACCGAGTTTGAACGCATCTACCTTTCGCGCCAATTGGAAGCTTTGGCGGTCGGTCTGGTCCTGGCGGCAGCCTGTGCGTGCGCCCCGGTGAGATTTTGGAAGAGGGCAGCACCATTCTTGCTGGCCCTTACGGTTGTGCTGTTGGCCGCCGTTCTGATTCCGAGCCTGGGAACGCGCGTCAACGGAGCCCGACGCTGGCTACGCCACGGCGGATTTCAATTCCAGCCGTCGGAGCTGGCCAAGCTCACGCTCACCATCTATCTGTGCCGGCAAGCCGAGCGACTAAGAGCCCGACGCCAAAAGTTCAAAGTCCAAGGTCAGGAACACGCCAAGCGGTTTTCACTCGCCAACCTGAGAGTTTGGACTGCGGACTTTGGGCCGATCCTTCTGCCGATCGCCCTGACCGCGGGTTTAGTGATGGCCGAACCCGATTTAGGGACCGCCATGTTCCTGGTCGCCTGTTCCGCCATCGCGCTCTTTGTGGCCGGTTGCCCCCTGCGATATTTTGCAGCGGCCGGAGCGCTGGCCATTCCGGCTGCCGGATTGGTAGCCGTGCTGCGTCCCTATCAAATGCGGCGTTTGACGGGCTTCGTGGCGGCGTGGTCGGACTGGTCGCAAGTCCCGTATCAGCTCGACCAGTCCCTCGTGTCGATGGGCGCGGGAGGATTGTTCGGTGTCGGACTCGGCAAAGGCTGGCAGAAACTCAGCTTTCTGCCGGAGGCCAACACGGACTTTGTTTTTTCTGTCGTGGGCGAAGAGCTGGGCCTTGTCGGCACGG
>CAYWOV010000521.1:0-3720 GCA_964459965.1 uncultured Planctomycetaceae bacterium
ACTCAACCGTGTCGTCGAGGGTCAAGAGGCGTCCGTCGTGGAGGTACGGAGGCGATTCCTTCAATCCCCGCAGCGGAAACGTTTTGATCGGGCCGTCTGCGGAGGCGTATTCGCCGTTGATGTCGCGCGGCTTGTAGAAGCGCTCGACTTTGAGATTGTGCATCAAATTGTCTGTGTAATACGGCGGCACGTGGCAGATGGCGCACTTGCCCTTTCCGAAAAAGACTTCCTCTCCGTGGAGTTCTTGCTTGCTGGCCTTAGTCGGATCGAGCTTGCCGAACAGGTCGAGCTTTGGCGCGGGCGGGAAGTCGAGAATCTCCTCAAACTCCGCCATGGCGTGCACCTGGCTGCCCCGGTCGAGAATGTTCACGCCCTTTTTCGTCGCGATCACGGGATCGCCGTCGAAGTAGGCAGCCCGCTGCTCGAATTCGGTGAAGTCTTCCACCGTTTTCAGCGCCCGTTGCGAACCAAAGAGCCGCTCAATGCACACTCCCCGCAGGCTGGGCGTATCGATGCGGTGTCGGAACTGCTGCGGCCGGATATCGCCCACCAAATGGCTCGCCGCGTTGGTGTGGCCGTTGGCATGACAATCGAAGCAAACCACGCCGCGGCTGGGCCGTATCGAGCGACGATCGTCCGTCACGTTGAATTGCTGCTGGGCGAACGGAGTGACCAGGAGCCTCAGCCCGTCGAGTTGCTTGGGGTTCAGCAGACCGTTGAACAGTTCGTAGTAGTTCTCGATCGTCACCAATTTTCCGTGTGAAACGTCGCCCAGGTCGGGCCGCGTCGTCAGAAAGACGGCGGGGGGAAATTCAGGAAGAAAATGGTCGGGAATATCGTACGAGAGGTCGAAGCGCGTCAGATCGCGTGCCTCCTGCTTTTGCACTTCTTTGATGTGAAACTCGGGAAAGATCATTCCCCCTTCCGCGTGATGCGGGTGCGGAAGCGGAAAGAATCCCGCCGGGAAGAGATTCTTCTCGCGGACTTCGTCGGGCGACATCCCGGCGAGTTGGTCCCAGTTTGCCCCTTCCGGAAGCCTGGCGCGCACGCCTTCTTGCAGGGGCTTGCCGCGGCTCATTTTCGCTTCGCTCGACGCGTGGTCGCTGAGATCGTACCGCTCGGCGAGCAGGTCGAGCTGCCGTTTCATGATGGCCGGCTTCTCCGCTTCCATGCGGGCCCGGACCTGGTTGAATGTCTCCGTCATCACGACGGGGGCAAAGCTGTTAGGAGGGGCGTCGCCCGCTTGAACCGCGCGGAACGGTGAGCCCCACAGACCGAAGAGCGCTGCAAGAGCCGCGGCTGAAAGACCTCCAATGGCAACAAAGCGCTTCGACATGTTCGGATCCTCCAGGCGTTGAGCGGGTGCGCCCCGCTGCCGGGACGCGTACGTGCGTCAGGCGCCGGGAACGCTGCCGTCCCCTGCTTTGCGCCGGACGGTTTGCAGCCTAACGGGGGCCGCTCTATAAGTGAAATGTCTTGTTTCTATGACCACGATAGGCATTGGCTATGGAGCTGCATCAGCTTCGTTACTTTGTGGCGGTGGCCCAACTCGGCAATTTCACGCGGGCAGCGGAGAAGTGTTTCGTCGCTCAGCCGTCGCTTAGCCAGCAGATTATCAAGCTCGAGCGCGAACTGGGCGGCCCCGTCTTTGATCGCACCGCCCGCAAAGTGCGCCTCACCGACCGGGGCCGCACGCTCTATGATCGCGCGGTTGAAATCCTCTCCTCAGTCGAGTTGGCCAAAAAGGCATTGAGCGAAGACGGAGGCGCCGGCCGGCTGTCGGTGGGAGCAATTCCCACGGTGGCGCCCTACTTGCTTCCCCCTCTCCTTAAATACTTTGTGCGGCGGTTCCCCAAGGCCGAAGTAAAAGTCTTCGAAAATCTGACAGAACACACAGTTCAGGCATGTCTCGATGGGGAAATCGACGTCGGTCTATTGGCGATGCCGATCGTCGATGAACGATTGGTCGTGGAACCACTATTTACGGAAGAACTCTTGCTGACGATGGCTCCCGGGCATCCCATGGCAAAAAAAAGGCGCCTCGTCATGGAGGATATCTCGCAGGAAAAATTTGTCCTGTTAAGCGAAACGCATTGCTTGGGGGAGCAGGTGGTCCGTTTTTGTCATCAGCAGGCATGCCAACCGGTGGTGAGCTGCCATAGCGCGCAGTTGCTGACCGTGCAGGAGTTGGTCGCGATGGGCCACGGCGTTTCTTTAATCCCCAGGATGGCGGTTGATGCCGATAAGTCGCAGCGGTGCAAGTATCGCTCTCTCACCGGGAATAAGCCGGTGCGGACGATCGCCCTGATCTGGCGAAAGGACCGATCGCAGAGTTACCTTGTGACGCGGTTCATCGAGGCGGTGCGTAATACGGTGACCCAATCCGACAAAACCGCGAGGATTCCGCCATGACCGTCGGCCACCCTGACGCAAACCTTTACGCAGGTTCCAGGAGCGACCGGCCCGTCATTTCGAGCGGCGGCGTGATGCCGAGAAGCTGCAGCATGGTCGGTGCGACGTCGGCCAGAATGCCGGAGTGCATCCGCCACTTGGCGTGATCTTCTCCGACATAGAAAATCTCGACCGGAAAAGTCGTGTGCGACGTGAAGGGTTCGCCGTTTTCGTCGCGCAATTTCTCGGAGTTGCCATGATCGGCTGTGATGAGTGCCACTCCGCCGATTTGTCGCAGCGTTTCGAGCACACGGCCGACGGCCGCGTCGACCGTCTCAACGGCGCGGATGGTCGCGGGGATGCTTCCCGTGTGGCCGACCATGTCGGGATTGGCGTAATTACAGATCACGACGTCGTATTGATTTGATTCCAAGCGGCGAACCAGCTCATCCGTGACGCCCAGAGCGCTCATCTCGGGGGCAAGGTCGTATGTCGCTACTTTCGGCGATTGAATTAAGGTGCGGTCCTCACCGGCAACCGGCTCCTCGACGCCGCCGTTGAAGAAAAACGTCACGTGGGCGTACTTCTCCGTTTCAGCGATGCGGAGCTGCTTGAGCCCGCGCGCCGCCAACACATCGCCCAGGATGTTTTTGAGCGATTCGGGCGGAAAGGCGACCGGCAGGTGAAACGTGTCTTTGTATTCCGTCATGCCGACATAATCGACTTTCGGCCACCGCTTTCGCTCGAAGCCGGCGAAGCCGTCGTCGATGAATGCCTGCGTCAGCTCGCGTGCCCGGTCAGCGCGGAAATTGAAGAACAGAATGCCATCGCCGTCGCGAATCAAAGGCGCGTTGGGATCGGTGCCGGCGCGGCGAATAATGGTGGGAGGAATGAACTCGTCGGTCTTTTCGGTGGCATACCACTGTCGCATCGCCTCGACTGCATCCGAGCGCGCCGTCCCTTCGCCAAGGACGAGGGCGTTGTAAGCCTGGGCAACACGGTCCCAGCGTTTGTCCCGGTCCATCGCGAAATAGCGACCGACAATTGTGGCAATTGTGCCCACACCGATCGCGCGCGTGTGTTTTTCGATCTGCTCGATCGTCTCGACGCCCGACGTGGGTGATGTGTCGCGACCGTCGGTGAAACAATGAATGTAGACTTCGGCGAGTCCGTGGCGTTTGGCCAGCTCGAGACACGCATAGAGATGATCGACGTGACTGTGGACGCCTCCGTCCGAACACAGGCCCATCACGTGCAACCGTCCGCCGCGAGATTTGACGTTGTCGACAAGCGATTTCAGCGCGGGAATCTCGAAAAATGCGCCTTCGC
>CAYWOV010000522.1:0-1426 GCA_964459965.1 uncultured Planctomycetaceae bacterium
ACCAAACCTCGAACGCTATTTCTCGAAGTCATAATACAGACGGTCGGCGTCGGCCTGCGATTTGCCGGTGAAAATCCGCCGCACAAAGGCGGGATCGCGGACGAGGAACCAATCACCGAATGTGTCGAACTTGCGGCACGACGTGATTATGTGCGAACGGCAAATCGTTCCGAATCGCTTTCCCTTGGTTTTGCCGTAGGCTTTCAACCTCTTGGCGAAGTCGAGGTCTTCGACGCTGACCCATTTCTCGTCGAATCCGCCGAGCGCCTGGAAGTCCTCGCGAAGACACCAGAAGAGTCCGCCCGAGACGCGATGCCGTACCGCGAGCGGCAGGAGCATAATGGCCGTGGCCACGATCCCCAACGACCAGCGTTCCGGCCAGATCATCACGCCGCCGCCGATGTAACGCCCGCTGGACAAGAGCCGGTCGATGTCGCGCAGCATGTTCGGACTCATCCGGCTGTCGGCGTCGATCGTGACGATAATGTCGCCTTCGGCCTCCTTGGCGGCCGTGTTTCTGATCTTTGCCAGATTCCGAGCGTCGGTGTGAACGACCTTCGCGCCGTGCGATCGGGCGATCTCTTCGGTCCGATCCGTGCAACGATTGATCGTGACGATCACTTCGACCTGATTGGGAAACGCTTCGGCGGCCCGGGCCACAGATTCGAGACAGGCGGGGAGATATTTCTCTTCGTTGCGGGCCGGAATCAGGATGGAGAAACGCGGCATCGTTCTTCGCTCGAAAATCGTGCCCGGGCTAAGCGGGCTTCGTAACAAGTCGGAATCGCAGGGCCGCGCTCTCGAAGAAGATCTCTGGCGGAAGCTTGTCGCCGAAGAGCCGGAAGAAGCGGTCGCGGTTGTCGGCCTCCGCCATCCAGGCTTCGCGGTCGACGCCCAGCAATTCTTCGGCCGCACGGCCCGTGATGCCCATTTCAGCAAGCCCGAGCGATTCGGGCCGCGGCACCAGGCCGACCGGCGTTTTGACGGCGTCGACCTCGCCGTGCACGCGGGCCACCATCCACTTGAGCACGCGCATGTTTTCACCGAAACCGGGCCAGAGCCAATGGCCGGCCGAGTCCTTGCGGAACCAATTGACGTGGAAAATACGGGGCATCATTTTGCCGCCCTGTTCGCCCATGTGGATCCAGTGCCGCCAGTAGTCGGCCATGTGATAGCCGCAGAAGGGCAGCATGGCCATCGGGTCGTGGCGCAACTCGCCGACTTTTCCTTCGGCGGCCGCCGTTTTTTCGCTCGTCATCGACGCGCCGACGAATGTGCCGTGCCGCCAATGAAACGCTTCGTAAACGAGGGGGATCGTCGTTGAGCGACGTCCGCCAAAGAGGAAGGCATGGATCGGCACGCCTTGCGGCTTTTCCCAATCGGGCGAAATCGACGGGCACTGTGACGCCGGCGCGGTGAATCGACT
>CAYWOV010000522.1:1526-3719 GCA_964459965.1 uncultured Planctomycetaceae bacterium
GCGCCCGCGATAAACGTCTTGCGTCCGTTGGGATCGGTGATGCCGATGATCAGCATGTGCTCGGCCAGCCAGCCCTCCTTTTGAGCCAGAACGCTGGCTAATCGCAATGCGAAACACTTCTTCCCCAGCAGGGCATTGCCGCCGTAATTCGAGTTTACGCTGATGACGAGATTTTCTTCGGGAAAATGGCTGATGTACCGCCTCGCCGGGTCCAATTCGCACGTGCTGTGGACGCCTTTTACAAATTGGCCCGTCTCGCCGAGTTCCTCGAGCGCGACTTGTCCCATGCGAGTCATGATCCGCATGCTGGCGACGACGTAGGGACTGTCCGTCAGCTCGATGCCGACTTTCGCCATGGGACTTTTGGGCGGACCCATCAAATAAGGAATCACGTACAGCGTGCGACCCCGCATGCAGCCGGCCAGGATCGGCTCGAGCAGCGCGTGCATCTCGGCGGGGTGCCGCCAATTGTTTGTCGGCCCGGCATCCGCGGGATCGGAACAGCAGATGAATGTGCGATCCTCGACCCGCGCGACGTCGTTGACGTGGCTCCGCGCGTAATAACAGCCCGGATGCTTGACGGGATCGAGGCGAATCATGCTGCCGTCGGCGACCATTTGCGCAGTGAGGTTGTCGATCTCACTGCGCGAACCGTCGCACCAGTAAACGGCCTGCGGCCTGGTGAGAGCCGCCACGTCGTTTACCCAGGCCCGCAGAACCGAATGCGACATGCAATTGTCCGATCCGCCGCGGCAACTTCAGCCAGGTCGCGGCGGCGGCCGCAGAAGGGAAAAGACCAACGGAACTCTAAATGAGTCCCGCTCCGCTGGCAAGAAAGCGGACTTGTTCATTTTTGCTTCAAGAATTCTTCCACGCGGGGAACGATCCGTTCGTGCGCGTCCTCAAAAACGTAGTGCCCCGCGTCTGGAAGCCGCAAGGTCTCCGCTTGGGGAAACCGTCGCTCGAATTCACTCAGGAATTCGGTGGTAAAGCACCAATCGCGCTCGCCCCAGACGAAAAGCATGGGCCGCGTTTGGAATTGTGGCAGCGATTCTTCGACTGCGGCGAGCGTGGCATAACTCGGATGCGACGCAGCAAGCGGAATGTCTTCGATGAGGCGCAGAACGGCGACTCGGTCTCGCCAACTCCGATAGGGCGCGAGGTAGCCAGCCCGGACCGCCGGCGTGATGCGTTCCGGCCTTTCCACCGCCATGCGGAGCGCGGCGAGCGAAAAGAGATTCAGTCCGCGGACGGCCACTGCTCCGAGCAGGGGAATGCGGCAAACGGCAATTCGCAATGGAATTCGCGTCGAGCGAAAAGCGGCCGTGTTGAACAGCACGAACCGCGAGAATCGCTCTGGCTGAGCTGCAGCCGCGCCCATCCCAATCGCGCCACCCCAATCATGTCCAAACAGAGTGATCTCACGCAGATCGAGACCGGTGACAAATCGCTCGAGATTGGCGATGTGCTGTGCCAGGCGGTAGGGGTAATTCTGCGGTTTGTCCGAGAAGCCGCAGCCGATGTGATCGATGGCCACGATGCGGTAATGCGGCGACAGCGATTTGATCAGATTTCGCCAGGCGAAGCTCCAGGTTGGATTGCCATGGACCAGGAGCAGAGTGGGCCCCGAACCCTCGTCGACGTAGTGGTATCGCAGTCCGTCCAGATCGAAGAAGTGCGAAGGGAACGGGTATTCGGCCTCGAATCCGGCTCGAGTTGGGCATTCCGGCTCGTGCACCAGTTGCATTGTCGTGGTTCCGATTGGTGCTGACTGGTGTCGCACCACGCAGTTAGACCGCCAACTCGGCCGTGGTCGCTTTCTCCAACGCTTCGAGCAAGGCGACGATATCCTCCATCTCATGAACCGCCATCACACCGATTCGCAGCCGCGAGGTTCCAGCCGGAACTGAAGGCGGTCTCATGGCCCCGACGAGAAAGCCTTGCTCTTCCATCCGTTGGGCAACCAGCACGGCTGACCGCGGGTCGTGAAGAATGACGGGAACGATTGGACCCTGGCCGCCGCGAACCGTTTCCAGACCAAGTGCCGAGATTCCCTGTCGGAGCCGCTGCGAGAGGGCAATCAGCCTTTCGCGGCGCGCGGGTTCCTGTTCGATGATATCGATCGCTACGCAGGCCGCTGCGCAGGCCGCGGGAGGAGCTGCGGTCGAAAAGATCTGCGTTCTTGCGCGGTTC
>CAYWOV010000523.1:0-3709 GCA_964459965.1 uncultured Planctomycetaceae bacterium
CGGGGTCCCTCGCGGATCGATGTTTATCGGCGGTATCCACTACGGGATCGCTCCATCTGGATGGGAATCGCCTAGAACAAGCGACCTTGGTCGTTTTCGGTCTTTGCGATCGTGAGCTTTAAATGGGTTAAGGCCGCGTCGGTAATCATGCGGCCGCGCTGCGTGCGCAAGACAAACCCAAGCCGCAGCAAAAACGGCTCGACTTCATCTTCCAGCGTGTCGGTCGGGATGTTGAGACTGTGCGCAAGGGCCTGAATGCCGGCAGGGCCGCCGACAAAGACGTTCACCAAAGCCGTCAGATAGCGGCGGTCTTGTGCCTCAAGGCCCAGGTCGTCGACTTCCTGTAAGTGGAATGCGTCCTTTGCCACGGGCGTAGTGATGCGACCGTCGGACTTGCTTTGCGCGTAATCGCGTGCCCAACGGAGCAGGTTGTTGGCCTTGCGCGGCGTGCCCCGGCTGCGTCGAGCGATTTCGTGCACGGCGTCGTCAGAGATCTCCGTTCGAAGCTTGCCGGCGCTGCGGCGGACGATCTCCGCAATTTCGGCGATGTCATAGAAGTCGAAGTGCAGCCGATTCACGAACCGGTCGCGCAGCGGGCTGGTGAGCAGTCCCGAGCGGGTGGTCGCGCCGATCACGGTAAATCGCTGAAGCTTGATGTTCACCGTGCGGGCGTTAAGGCCGTCTCCCAAGGTGATGTCGACTCGGTAGTCTTCCATCGCCGGATAGATGTATTCCTCGACCGCTGCCGGCATGCGGTGGATCTCGTCGATGAACAGGACCGAGCCGTAGCTAGCATTCGTGAGATAGGGCAACAGGTCTTTCGGGGCGCCGAGAGAAGGGCCGGAAGCGATCTGCACTTCCGTTCCCAATTCGCGGGGGATCACGGTGGCTAAGGTCGTTTTTCCGAGACCGGGCGGTCCGTCGAACAAGAGATGGCCGAGCGGCTCTTTCCGTTTCTTGGCCGCATCGAGCATGATCTCGAGACGGGCGATCGCCTTGCGCTGGCCGACGACGTCGGCGAGCCGTTGCGGCCGCAACTCATCATCAAAGCGAGGATCGTCCAGGTCGACGTCGGGCCGCGAGTTTTCGGAATTAGCGAGATTGATGGCGTCGTCGGCCTCTAAGGACTTTTTTGCGCCCTCGGCCTTGCCGCGGAAAACCGGTTCTCGCGCCATCGACAGATCACTTATGACAGGTCACTTTTCGACGACGACCGAATCGGTCAGCACATCGTGCAGGGCCTGCTTTCGAAGCGTCAAGAGGGGCATAATCAAACCGACGCCGCAAATTGCGAGCGACAGCACTTTCGCCAGCGTTCGAATCGCTGCCCGAGGGAAGCTGAGACGGCGGCCATCCGACCCGCAGACAATGATTCCCATGATGCGCTTGCCGACAGTCGCCTGTTCAGACGAGCTTTCCAAGGCCGAATAATAAAGAACAAAAAGGACCGCCCCAACATTCTCTGCAACCCAGGATCGACCCGGCAACAAGAATTCGAGCGCTTTCGCGGCTACGACGACAATTGTTAGATCAATCAGCACCGCCACGGTGCGCCGCCAATACGGGGCGTACTGTAGCATCCGACCTGCCTCTCCCAGCGGCATACCGCAGATGGAACAGAAGGTGGACCCGGCGTCTATTTCATTGCGGCAATTGGGGCAGAAAACTGATGGGCGTGGCGCCAAGGTTGCCGATCCACCGCGAGCCGAGTCGGAGAGTGTTTTCGGCTCCAACGGGACCATCGAAACCATTGTTTCAGCCAAACCAGGGTGCAGCGAACTCACCGGCGTGGGCTCCGCGGACCAGGCGGCGGTGGCCGCCAGGGCGGCAGATGGAACTCCGCCGGCCAGCGACGGAGCAGGGGGGGCGGCCGGAACAATGATCAATTGGTCGCAGGCGGGGCATTTCGCGCGTGCACCGGCGCGCTCGTCCGACGTCGTCAGCAGTTTGCCGCAGTTCGGGCAGTTGAACTCGATCGCCACTCTCAGGTTCCGCTGGTCGCCTCTGCCATGATCTCGTCGGGAATATTGTAATTGGCGGTCACGCTTTGGACATCATCCTGGTCCTCGAGCTCCTCGACGAGCTTCAAAATGCGGCGACTCGAGTCGAGATTGAGATCGACGGTGCTCGACGGCACACGTTGAATCTCGGCAATGTCGGTCGGGATCTTTGCCGTCTCGAGCGATTCGCTGACCTTTTGGAACGCGTCTGGAGGGCAGGTCACTTCGTACGTTTCGCCCGAGAGCTTGACGTCGTCGGCGCCGGCGTCGATCACGATGCCAAAGAGAGAATTCTCGTCGACGTCGCGAGCAGGGATCAAAAAAATACCTTTGCGTTCGAACATCCAAGCGACGCACCCCGCGCTTCCCAGGCGGCCGCCATTGGAGTCAAAGACCTGGCGAATTTCGCCGGCCGTGCGATTGCGGTTTTCGGTCAGGATGTCGCACAACACGGCCACGCCGCCCGGGCCGTAACCTTCGTAAAGCACTTCGGAATACGATTCGAGCGAACCGCCGCCGCAGCCTTTCTTGATCGCTCGTTCGATGTTGTCCTTCGGCATGCTTGCCTTGCGGGCCTTGTCGATGGCATACCGTAGGGACAGGTTGCCTGAAGGATCGCCGCCGCCGATCTGCGCGGCCACGATGATGGCTCGGCTCAGCTTGCCGAACAGCTTTCCCTTTCGTTTGTCGGCGACCCCTTTCTTGATCGAGATGTTCGCCCAATGCGAATGGCCAGCCATTGCTCTGCTCGCTTGCCTTCAAGGAAACGCGGTGCTCAGAACATTTTTTGCATTATACCGACAGATCAACCCGCCCGCGCGACAGCCAAACCATCGATCCGACGCCGAGGCTCGGACTTGCGACAATCGGGTGCGGGCACCTTCTCCAACCCCCCACGACGGAAATGATCGGAGAGTGCAGTCGATGGGCGACCACGTCCGGGAAGAGGCGGAATGAGAGCGGCGGGACTATTTACTCGTCGTTTCGGCACCGCTCGTTTTAAGCTTTTCCTTCAGCCGGTCGATCAACTTCGCTTCTGGAAAGGATTCTTCCTGCGCGTCCTTCAATCCCTTTTTCCAGGCCTCAGCTGCCTTGTCGTGCTTTTTCATGAGATTGTAGCAGTCGCCGAAGTGCTCCCAAATCGTTCCGTCGGAGCCGCCCGGCGCGGCGACGGCCTTTTGAAGAAAGGCCCGCCCCTCTTCGAGCCGTCCCTGCTTCACGAGCACCCAACCCATGCTGTCGAGATAGGCGACATTGTCCGGCTCGGCCTTAAGGGCCACGCGGATCATCTTTTCGGCGCGGGGCAGGTTTTTGCCTTGATCGGCATACAAGTAACCGAGATCGTTATTGGCCTGCGAGTCGTCTGGCCGCCCAGCGAGCACTTCCTCGAGGATCTTTTCTCCTCGGGTGAGATCGCCTTCCTGGACGTAACAGTTCGATAACGACATCTGGCACTGTCGGACGATTTCTTTGTTTTTGTCATACTTTTTCGCCATCTCTTCGTAACGCTTGATGGCTTCGGCCCATTGGCGGCTGTGTGAGTAAACCCATGCCTCCCAATAGTGGATTTCGGGATCATCGGAGTCGATTTTTTCAGCCTCGCGGAACGACGCGAGTGCATCTTTCGTCTTGCCGGCGAGTTCCTGGGCGCGTGCCAGCCAGATGTAAAGCTCAAGTTTGACCTTTTCACCCTCGGCGCCTCCGGGGAA
>CAYWOV010000524.1:0-3707 GCA_964459965.1 uncultured Planctomycetaceae bacterium
GAACCTTGAGGTGATGCATGTTGGCTCCCTTCCTCGCACGGCAAGCTGTGAGTTTGCGTCTGCAGACGATTTGCGAAGTAAGAATGGCAAGCTAGCAGCTTGCCCTACGCCTTTTCGGCCGCCCTTATTGCGAGGCACGCGGCGGCGACTGACTCTTCGATTTCCCGAGCGCGGTCAACGCCTCGTAAACTTCGTCCACCGTTTCGTCGAGGGTCGAAGTTCCCGCGGTCAGCCCCACGCGCTCGCAATCCGCGAACCACTCGCTGCGCAGGTCGTCCGCCGATTGCACGTGCCACGCCGGAGTCTCTTTCTCGCGGGCCAGCGCGAGCAGCTGCCGGGTGTTGTTCGAGTTCGCCCCACCGACGACGACGACCGCATCGACCAGGCCGCACAAACGCTCGAGCGCCTCTTGACGGTCTGCCGTCGGATGGCAGACGGTGTTGATGAATCGCACCTCGGCCGCCGGATTTTTGTTTTGGATCACGGTTAGGATCTCGTTCGCCTGTCGGGGCGCTGTCGTCGTTTGGCAGATCACGCCCAGCTTGGAAAAGGGCCACCGTGTCACATCGTCGATCGAGGCCACGACGTCGTAGCTGGCCAGATCCTCCGTGATGCCTTGAACCTCAACATGATTCGGCCGTCCGATCACGAGCACGTGAAAGCCATCCCGCTCGAGTCGCTGTGCCGACTCGTGCACGCGGCGGACGAGCGGACAAGTGGTGTCGATCATGCTCTTGCCGGCCGCATGTAAGCGCCGTCGCTCGCGCTCGCTGATGCCGTGGGCCGTCACGAGCACCGTCGAGGTCGAGGGAACGTCGTTCCGTTCGCCTTCCCCGCGCGTGGGGAATCCCCGTTCCCGCAGTTGAACCAGGACGTGGTTGTTGTGAACCAACTCGCCATGGATCGTGACGTCGCTCGGCCGATCGAGTTTCATGGCTGTTTGAATTGCATCTCGAACGCCGAAGCACATTCCCAGAGCCGATGCGCGGATGATTTCCATGGGTTCTTGTTGTGCCTCCGAACCGGGCGGGCGGCCTGTATACTTTGCGTCGCAAAGTATACGATGAAAAAAATTTAGGCGGGGGACCAACCCCAGCGAGTTCGCCCGGATTGTGGCGCTCGCTCTTTTGACCCGGACGCCTCGATCGCCTCGGCGACGATCTGTTCCAGCACGCTGATATATTCCAAAAACCGGGCGCGGCCCTCATCCGTCATGCGGACAAGGGTCTGTGTTCGCTTTCCATGATTGCCCTTCCAGATCTCCACGAGCCCCGCCTTCTGCAGCACCTGTACGTGCCGGTTGAGATTCCCATCGGTCAGGCTGCAAAGCGTCTTCAATTCGGCAAAGAGCAGGCCATTCTGGTTCGCGATCAGTGAACTCAGAATGCCGAGCCGGGCTTTCTCGTGAAGCACCCGGTCCAAACCTTCGAACGCGAATTGTCCCGAGTCAGAGGATTCACGCTTCGAGTTCTTCATATCCTCGCTCCAGCGTGTAGTACAAAATGAGCGCGGCCAGGAGCTGTCCCAGTCCGAACGTTGCCGCCATCATCCACGGAGATAGAGCGGCTTCTCCCTTGCCGATCGCAAGGCAAATCGTGCCTGTCACCAGGTAATGCACGCCAATCCAAAATGCCGGCCGGGGCAGCAGCTGCGACGACGCGAAGACCCCGAGGCCGAACAGAATGGCCCACAACCCCGGCAGCATCCAGGCGATCTCCGGAGACAGCACAACGATGACCGCGGTGATGGCTGCTCCGGCAACGAGGCAAGGAACAAACTGTTGAACGGCACGGACCGTCAGTCGACGCCGCAATGAGGACCTGGCGGCAGAATGGTTGCAGGCAAGTTCCGCCCCAACGACGATCAGACTAAAGACGGCGACTCCCGACCAGAGGTCGACGTAGTCCCAAACCCGTTCCATGGGCCGGTCGATCTGGTTCGCCTGAAAGACGGCCGCCACAAGCCCCAGCACGCCGGAGAATCCCACGGTCAGCGAACGAAAGCCCCCGAACGATTGCGTGCGGGACATTTGAGCGCGAATTTCCGAGATCTGCCCAAGCGCTTCTCGCAACTCCATCGAACACTCCTCGGCAAGCAAGTACTTTGCGTTACAAAGTATATCTTTGCTGTCTCGCTGTCAACAGTGAATAGCGGGAAGCGCGGGCTGAAGTCCGTGTTCCTGCCAGCGCTTTCGTCAGGTGGACGAATTAGTTCGCCAGCTGGCCGGACGCGAATGTTTTTTCCATGAAGATGCTCAGCGGATCATCCGGATAATCGCCGAACGGCCCGCGGACCTTGTAGCCAAAGCTCTCGTAAAGACGAACGGCGGGGAATTGAGACACGCCCGTTTCGAGGCAGACGCGCGTGAGACCGGCGGACCGAATCAGCGATTCCAGATTTTCGAGAATCTGTCGACCGAGTCGCAGGCCTCGGAAGTCGGGCAAAACGAACATGCGTTTGAGTTCGGCGTATCCTGCTTCATGTTTCACAAAGGCACCGCAGCCGACGGCCTGGCCGTCGACTCGAGCGACCAGGAAAGTCACGTTCGGTTGCCGAAGCGACTCGATCGGCATCAGATGATTGCATTCGGGAGGATACAGGCTATGCAAATAGGCGTCGAGTTGGGTGATGAGGCTCCCGACTTCCACGGTGCCTGGATCTTCGATTTTCAGGGTATTCGTCGACATATGCGTTTTCTGATCGTCGGTCCCTGCTGATTCGGGTCGCACGTTCATTCGGCGATCTCGTCAGCCAAGTCCTCAGGGGCTAGATTCCGCCAGGCGGTGACCATGGCGGTCGACAGCTTCGCCTTCGTGGCCGGTTTGAGGCACACGTTCGTCGCGCCCTTTAGGCCCCACCCGCCTTTCACGGGCTTGAAGACCGCCGGCTCTGTGCGCACAAATCGCTTCTGCTGCTCGATGGTTAATCGCAGCACACCCCACGCGTCGTCGGGATAGGCCAGCGACGCAAAGATCTTGCCTCCTACGCGAAAATCGGGGTGACCCATGTGGGCGCCTTCCACGACTCCGGGAAGGCTCAGCGCCAAACGGCGAAATTGATCCGCGGTCATCGCGCACCAGACAGGAAGTGGTACCGTTTTCCTCCGGCATAATAGCAAGCCGATTTCGCAACCGCGCTAACAGACGGGCGGCGATTAGCAGGACTCGACGGCGATTTTTTGGTCGCGCGTGGTGAAAAAACCGCCATCGCCGACGTTCCTGTTGCAAAAACAAGCGAAGAGACCGCCGCATTAGAGCGGCGCGCCTTTTGTTCAGCGACCGCCTGTAACACCAACCGAGGACCCGAGATCTCCAAACCGAGATCCATACAATGGGACGGGGCGCGATGAAACGCGAGAAACCAGGGGAGTAACAGTGATCAGCCGACGGCGCGTGATATGCCTGGCCCTATTGGCATCGGTGTGGCTGACCGGTTGCGGCTCGAAATCGGGATATCCAACCGCAAAGCCCGTCTCGGTGCTCAACCAGCCCGGTGAATGCGCGTACTGCCATAGGAAGATTGAACGCGTCGGCCCGGAAAACCTCGTGACTTACGACGGAGTCGAGTACATCGTTTGCGACGAGAAATGCGCGGCCGCCCAGAAAATCGCGGCCGAGCGATAAAGAGACCGACTTACGAGGAGAGAAGGACCCTCATGAGAAAGCGCGGCGGTTTCACTTTGATCGAGCTGTTGGTTGTGATCGCGA
>CAYWOV010000525.1:0-3706 GCA_964459965.1 uncultured Planctomycetaceae bacterium
CTGCACAACTTAAGCGGCCGAACCGCCGACTCACCGTCGTCGCATCCGATCGCCACAAAGTCACTTTTCGGCCTCGATCTAATAAATGGCGGCTTATCGCGTGAGATCGCTGGGCTTCGATTCCCAAGCTTCTCAGGGCTTGTTGCCCGATTCTCGAGTTAGTACCCGGTTGAAAAGTTCGGCCGACTGCAGCTCGACTGGATGCTGAGTTGAGACGTCTTAGCTGGAGACCCGCGACGCCGAGCGGATGCGTGACCGCTCTCCGCATGCCATCGAATTTAATTCAAGACGGTAGCTTTTGGGTCAAAGATTCGCCGCCAACCGGCGAAGAACTTCAAATACGATCACCGCACGAACCGTCAGGACCCGACTATGCCCAGTTTTCGGAAGCCGCTGTGGCGTAGCGTTGTGCCCCTCATCGCCCTCTCCTTGTGCTCGCTCACTGCGCTGGGACAGGAGGACGCGAAAGCCCGCCCGGCCACGAAGCCGACTTCGACGGGATCACCGGCCGTGCACGCCGGGAAAGTCTCGGACCCGGCCGACCTCGAATCGTTCTTTGACGGCGTCGTTCCCGTGGAGATGGAATCCGACCACATCGCCGGGGCGGTCGTGGCCGTCGTCGTCGGGGACAAGCTGGTCTTCGCGAAAGGTTACGGCTACGCCGACGTCGAGCGGCGGAAGAGGGTCGACCCCGAAACGACGATGTTTCGGGTCGGCTCCATCTCGAAGCTCTTTACCTGGACCGCGGTCATGCAACAGGTCGAGGAGGGGAAGCTCGACATCGACGCCGACGTCAATGGCTACCTCAAAGACGTGCAAATTCCCAAGACGTTCGAGCAGCCGATCACCCTGCGCCACCTGCTGACCCACACGCCTGGCTTTGAGGACAACGTGATCGGCTTGTTAGCCCACACGGCGGAGGAAGTCGGGCCGCTCGCGGCGGCGCTCCGGGCGCAGATGCCGGCGCGGGTGCGTCCCCCGGGCGTCATCGCCTCCTACTCCAATCACGGCGCGGCGCTCGCCGGCTACGCGGTCGCGTGCAGATCGGGCATGCCCTGGGAAGACTACATCGAGCAACGCATCGTCAAACCTCTGGGCATGGACCACACGCTGATTCGCCAGCCCGCCGCCGACAAACTTCCGGCCGACTTGTCCAAGGGGTACAAGTGGGAGAGCGGGCACTTCGCGGAACAAGCATTTGAATACTTCACCGCCGCGCCGGCCGGCTGCATCAGCATGTCGGCCGCGGACGCCGCCAGATTCATGCTCGCCCATCTCAGCGACGGCCAGGGCAGCGGCGGGCGCATCCTCAAAGCAGAAACGGCCCGCCGCATGCGCGAGCCCCTGTTCCGCCACGACCCGAAGACCGACGCGATGTGCTACGGGTTCATGGAAGAGCACCAGAACGGCCAGCGGATGGTCGGTCACGGCGGCGACACGCTCTGGTTTCACTCGCTCTTGCAGTTGATTCCCGAACGCCGTATCGGCCTGTTTGTCTCCTACAACACCGACACGAGCTCGAAAGCGCGACGCCGACTCCAGGACGCGTTTCTGAGACGGTACTTTCCTGAACCCGACTCACCCCCCGTCAGGTCGGCAAGCGGTTTTCGCGAGCGGGCCGAGCGGCTGGCCGGCGAATACGTCATGACCCGCTACTCGCAGACGTCTGTCACCAAGCTCCTCCTGGATGGATTCGACGTTTCGGTCAACGACGACAACACGATTACCGCGGACATCGGCGGCACTCCGACGCGCTACGCCGAGGTCGAGCCGCTCGTGTACCAGGAACTCGACGGACCCCGAAGGATTGTCTTTCAGGTCGACACGGAGGGACGCCCCCGCTACCTGTTCCGCGCCGACGCGCCCGTCGCTGCCGCGATGCGGTTGAAGTGGTACGAGTCGGGCGAGTTGCAGTCGGGACTACTGGCGGGCAGCGTGGTGGTCTTTGCGACGGCATTTTTCTTCTGGCCCGTGATCGCATTCTCTGTTCGCGGTCTTCAATTGCCCCCGATCAAGCGGACGCGGATTTCAGCCTCATTGAGCATCCTGGCTTGGGTGCTGAGCGTGGTGGGCATCGGCCTTGTGGCCGGCATCGCCCTCGTCGTCAAGGATCGGAACCTGATCCTCTTCGGCCTGACGCCGCTCTTGAAGGGTCTCCTGGCCGCGTCGTGGGCCAGTGCCGTCCTGGCCGGATTCACCGTGCTCGGCTGTCTCGTGGCCTGGTGGCAAGGCTACTGGCGTTTCACCGGCCGGCTGCACTACACGCTGGTCGCACTGGCCGGCGTCGCCTTTACCTGGTTTTTGTACTGGTGGAATTGGCTCACGTTCGGGACCGGCGGCACGTGACAAGTCGCCGCGTTGTGCCCATTCTTTGGCTTTCTTCCTCGACCGTCATTCCCTGAAGGCAGCAAGCGAGGATTGTCGCGACGCGGGTCCGCGTGCCGGCGACGGTTGGCTGCGGGAGAGCCGTGATACACGCCGGTGTGCTCGTGGCCGGACCAATCGATGGCCGTGGGCGTATTGATATCTCCCAACCGCCAGTATCCCGCTGGCTTGAGAGAGACCACATGCTTGCTGTGAAGCGAATTGCCGACCGGCGCTTGGGGCGGCTCTCCTCCAAGCGACGTCGCTCGAACTCCGCTCGTCAGTGAGAGGCTGGCCAGGCCGGCGCTGCCGGTCAGTTTCAACCACTCTCGCTGACTCAGACTCGAAGCGTTCATTGGGCCGCTCCGGGCTGGAAACATCTTTGGTCCAATCTCTGCCCTTTTCGACAGAGGTTGAGTCAATTCACGCTCGGACCTGGAATCCCGATCACCCGTGGCAGTTGAGCTTTAAAGGCGTCTTGCAAACGGTCAATGCCTTCCTGCCAATGTTGTGCTCGGACGCTTCACTCGATGCGTGGTGCACCGCCTTCGTGGCCGCGCTAGCCACGTTCCCAATCCGATCGGATTGCCTCAAATTGGCTCGCCGAAAAATGAAGGGCGGGACGGGAGTCAATTCCGGTCGCGACGTTCCTTGGGTGGCTCCCGTCTTTTTAATTTCCCCCCCATTGCCACGACTCTATCGCCGACGCCTGGATAAAACGCGATCCGCGCACGTTCCCCGGAACGAGAAATGCCCCCTCCTCAGAGGACTCATATTTCGCTGGAGCAGAAGGAGTTGATCATGCCTCATTCTTTGTTATTTGGCGGCCTAACGGGCTTCGCTGTGTGCATAGCGGCAACGGCTCTTCAATCTGTGCATCGAGAAGCCAACGCGAGGGATTCGGCGGCAAGCGCTGGGACCGGGGCGGCAACCGCTCATGCCCCCGCCGGACCAAACGCAAGTGCGGCCTCTCAGATCGGCGTCAGAGCCGACAGAACAATTGCGACCGCCAACACGAATGGCCCCAACGACGTGCTCAAGACTGCCGCCGAAATGCGACAAAATCCGCACTATCGATTTCCGACCGGCTCTCCCTTTCCGAACCCGTCGCCTATGCCGGGCCATGACCGGCCCTATGTGGGAACCAATAACGCCATGTCTCCGGGTTCGGGAATTAACCACTTGCGGACGCGATGAGCAAGGCTCTGGGCAGTCGTGTCGTCGTTTGTCTTCCGCGGTTCGGCAGGTGTGATTAGAGCCTGCAAGTCAGACTGTTGACCGTTCCAGTTCGAAGAACTTCTGCTCATCCGCGAGCACGAAAGGCTACATTTAGCTCAAGGCT
>CAYWOV010000526.1:0-3705 GCA_964459965.1 uncultured Planctomycetaceae bacterium
ATCGGCATCGCGCGGGCGGCCCTCGAATCGATGGCGTACCAAACTCGCGACGTCCTCGAGGCCATGCAGCAAGACTCGGACATGACGTTGGGGATTCTCAAAGTCGACGGCGGCGCGGCGGCCAACAACCTCCTGATGCAATTCCAGGCCGACGTGCTGGGCGTCAGCGTGCAGCGTCCCGTGGTGCACGAGACGACGGCCTTGGGCGCCGCCTACCTGGCCGGCTTGGCCGTCGGCTTCTGGCAGGATCAGAACGACGTCCGCCGCAACTGGGCCCTCGACCGCGAGTTCAGACCCGCGATGCGCAACGACCGTCGCGATCAGCTCTACGGTAGGTGGAAGCAGGCCGTCACGCGGTCGCTCGATTGGGAATGACCGACAGACAGGCTCAACATGCCGATCGTGGTCCATTGCAGCCATTGTGGAGCGGTCCTCAAATTCCGCGACGATGCCCTCGGAAAGAAGGCGAAATGCACGAAGTGCAAAAACGTCGTCTCTATTGCTCCCAGTGATGCAGGTTCCCCGGAGACGTCGGAGCCGGTTCCCGCCCAAGACGTGGCCGACGACGTGTTGGACGAGAAAAAGCTGATGACAGCCAGGCCCGCGGTCCGGGTCGCCGTTCTCGTCGTGCTGCTGATACCGGTCGCGTTCGCGTCCCGGCTCAGCGTGCCGGAACGTCTGCTCTCCTGTTTCGTTCCGTTAATCCTCACCGGGACCTATCGCACGTCGACAATCCGCGATGATCGGCTGGCCACGCGGTTTTGCTTTGCGTTTTATCCTGTCGTGTCAAGTCGCTGCAAACTGCAAAGCGTGGTTGCGCTTAACGTGAAATATGGCCACACGGGATCGGGCATGGGGACATTCCTCCTATTTGGCCCTGCCCAAGTAATCTTCGGCCGGGTCTTCGACTATCTCATACCGGCTGTCGGCGGGCCGTATCAAATACATCTGGTGACGGCCAAAGGCCGCGAGCTTGTCGCGTGGACTGGGTTCGACGACGCGAAATTTCAAAGCAACCTGCAGTTGTTGACCGGCTTGACCCGTGCTGAAGTGCGGTCGATGTAGGTTCTGCCCGGCAAGCGTGACCACCGCGCAATTGTTGTGACCGTATCCCGGCTGCTATTTTGGACAGCGGGCGGGCCGCACCGACGCACGAGATCGCACACGGGAAACCTCGCACAAGAGTCTTCAATGGCCGGTTCCGACCACCCGCTGCCGCCACAACCGAGCGACGTCACTCGCATCCTCTCGGCAATCGAGGCGGGTGATCCCAAAGCCGCCGATCAGCTCTTGCCGGTGGTTTACGCAGAATTGCGGCGGCTGGCGGCTCAACGCGTGGCCTGGGAAAAACCTGGCCAGACGCTGCAAGCGACCGCGCTTGTTCACGAAGCCTACCTGCGGCTTGTGGGCAGTAGTGATGCGCAACCGCACTGGGATAGTCGCGGTCATTTTTTTGCCGCGGCGGCCGAGGCCATGCGGCGGATTGTGATCGATCAGGCGCGGCGAAAGAAAAGCGAAAAAGCCGGTGGTCAAATGAGGCGCGTCAACCTCAATGTCGGCGACTTGATTGCCCCGACTGACGAGCAGGACCCCGACGACCTCTTGGCGTTGGACGACGCCCTGCGGGAATTTGAAATCGAAGACCCGCTCAAAGCGCGCCTCGTCAAGCTGCGTTATTTTGGCGGCTTGCCCTTGCCGGACGCGGCCGCGGTCCTTGGAATTTCGCTGGCAACCGCAAAGCGGCATTGGGTCTATGCCCGCTCCTGGCTCTATGGCAGGCTGCAAAAGCAGTAAACAGGAAAAAAAGTCATTTTCCGTGAGCCGTTTTTTCACCGTTTACGCATTGATCAGGGGCGACCTTCTACCGGACAGCGGAAATCGAAATAAAAGTGCCCAATATTGAAAGCATTCTGGCCTCGGCGGTCGAAATCGCCGAGTTCGACGAGCGGCAGAAGTTCGTCAACCAGTCGTGCGGCAGCGACGTGGCGCTGAAGGAGCGATTGCAAGAACTTATCGAAAATCATTTTCGCGCGGGCAGTTTTCTTGAATCGCCGGCCGCCGGCTTTGCCGCCACGGTCGACGTGGCCCTCTCACCAGAGGGTCCGGGCACGGTCATTGGGCCTTACAAGTTGCTGCAACAGATCGGCGAAGGCGGTATGGGCACGGTCTACATGGCCGAACAGACGCAGCCGGTCCAGCGCAAGGTGGCGCTGAAGCTCATGAAGTCGGGATCGGAGAGTCGCCAGGTCCTTGCGCGTTTCGAGGCAGAGCGGCAAGCGCTGGCTCTGATGGATCACCCCAACATCGCCAAGGTCCTCGACGCCGGTACGACCGGCGGCGGTTCGGGCAGGCCGTATTTCGTGATGGAGCTGGTCAAGGGCGTTCCCATCACGCGCTACTGCGACGAGAACCACTTGACGCCCCGCGAACGCGTGCAGCTCTTTGTGCAGGTTTGTCAGGCCGTGCAGCACGCCCATCAAAAGGGAATCATTCACCGCGACCTCAAGCCGACGAACGTCCTGGTCTGTTTATACGACGACAAGCCGGTGCCCAAGGTGATTGATTTCGGTCTCGCCAAGGCCGCCGGCGTCAAACTCACCGATCGCACGCTGTTTACGGAATTCGGCTCGATCGTGGGGACTCTCGAATACATGAGTCCCGAACAGGCCAAACTCAACCAGCTCGACATTGACACCCGCAGCGACATCTATTCGCTCGGCGTGCTGCTCTACGAATTGCTCACGGGGACAACGCCACTGCGGAAAGAGCGCTTTCTGGATACGGCGGTTTTGGAGGTCCTGCGGCTCATTCGCGAGGAGGAGCCGCAACGGCCTAGCGTGCGGCTGAGCACGATCAAGGGGCTGCCGGCGGTCGCGGCCAATCGCGGCTTGCCGGCGAGCGAGCTGAGCGGACTCGTGCGCGGCGAACTGGATTGGATCGTGATGAAGGCCCTGGAGAAGGACCGCAATCGGCGGTACGACACGGCCAATGAACTGGCGCTCGATATCGAGAGGTTCCTGCACAATGAGTTGGTGCAGGCCTGTCCGCCGTCCGCGTGGTATCGACTCTACAAGTTCGGCCGGCGGAATCGGGGAACCGTATTGGCGGCAAGCTTGCTGCTGTTGGCACTGCTCGCGGGCATCGTCGGCACGACCGCCGGGCTGCTTCAAGCGAGGTCTTCTGCCAAGGCCGAGAGGCTCGCGCTGTTGGATGCGCAGGCCAAGCAGAAACTCACCGAGGACGCGATCGCGGCCGAAGAAGCACGATTCGCGCTCGCCCGGCGTTTGGCGGATGAAATGATCCAGATTGCCGAAGAGGAGACGGCCGAGGGTCGCGGCCAGCAGCAGCGTCTCCGCCGTCGGCTTTTGGAATCGGCCGTCGCTTACTACCAGGAATTCATCGATTTGCGCCGCGATAACCCGAACGCTCAAGCCGACTTGGAATCGACCCGCAATCGCGTGCAGGCGATACTTGCCGACCTGACCTTGATGCGCGACGCTTTTCGACACTTATTGCTGACGCATCGCGATGTCCAAGACGATCTGAAACTGTCGGCCGAAGCTCGGACGCGCCTGACTGCCGTTCTCAGCGACATCCACGAAGGCCCGCACGATTCGCCGCCTGGCCGCAAAGGGCAACCGGGGGGAGAGGACCGGTCGCGGCAGATGCTTCGCGAAATGCGGGCTCATGAGACTGCCATTGCGG
>CAYWOV010000527.1:0-3701 GCA_964459965.1 uncultured Planctomycetaceae bacterium
AGGCCTGATCGCCGTCCGAGTTTACACCGTCTGGATTCACACCGTCCGGCGACGTCATGTTCTCGGCCTCTTCCTGCCGCATGCGGTCCGCCTGGCGGGAGAGCCGATAGAAGGCGACGCCGAAACCGGTCGTCAACATCATCGGCATGCCCATCATGAAGAGAATGCTGTACATGTAGGCCTTCGGCTGCCGCGCGGCTTGCTCGGCGGCCAATTTGCACATCGGGCAGGCCGAGACAGGGGCTGCCATTGCCAGAGAGATCACTAGAGCTGCACAGAGCTTCGAGATCCACGTCATGCTTCGCACGTCAATTCCCCTGACCGATCGGCAAATGGTACAGCACGAAATAAATGATAACGCCCGTAACGGATACGTAAAGCCAGACCGGAAACGCGATCTTGCCTAGTTTGCGGTGAGTCCGCCAACGCTCACGCCACGCCAGGTAGATCATCGAAATCGCGAACACCGGCACGAAAAAGGCCAGCACGATGTGCGAAATCAACATCGTCAAATAGGCGGCGCGGACCGCACCCGTTCCCGGAAAAGCCCGCGATCCGCTCCCCGTGTAATGCCAGAGCGCCTGGTGATACACGAGGTAACACGCCAGAAAGGCGGACGACACGACGAAAGTGGAAATCATCGTGCAAGCGTGGGCTTTGACCTTTCCCCGTCGAATCAACGTGAGCCCCGCCACGAGCATCACGCAAGACGCCCCGTTCAAAGTGGCGTTCACGTGCGGCAGGACATGCACCCAACCGGGAACGTTCAATGCGATCCCCCTGTTTGGGCAGCGGGGGCAGGCTTTTTCGCGGGTGGCTCGGCTCCCTTCGCATTGAGATAAGGCTTCAAGTCGTGCCGCAATCGGGCCAGGTCGACTTCGTCGAGCGCGTTGTATTTGTTCACGACCACGCCCTTTTCATTGACCAGGAGAATATTCGTCGAGTGCATGACTTCGTAGCCGGGCTCGCGATCCTTGCCGGTGTATTCCTTCACCGGCATCAGGAAGCTGTTGTTGATCAGCTGATACGTCTTCCGCTTGTCACCGGTGAGATACAGCCAGCGTTTCGGATCGGCCCGGTACGCCTCGGCGTAGTGCGAGAGCACGTTCGTCGTGTCGTAATCGGGATCGACCGTCAGCGTCACCAGCCGCACGTCGCTCCCCTTGAGCAGATCCTGCAGTTCGCTCATCTGCGACGACACACGGGGACACGGACCGGCGCACCGCGTGAAAATGAACGAAATTAGCCACGGATGCCCGAGGAGATCGGCCTTCGTCACCTTGCGGCCGTCGCGCTCGGTAAAGCTGAAGTCCTCGATCCCGGCCGGGCTCCAGGGAGGCAACAGCGGCGGAGCTTGCTGCCCGGAAGAAGCGCTGCCGTCGGCCGCGTCGGAGAGCACGATCGCAGGCGGCGCCTCGGTCTCGTTCGACGGTCGTTGTCGATGGCGCAAAACGACGATGCCCGCAATGGCGGCAAACACGAGGCCCCACAGGACGAAACCGGAAATAAGCCAGACTCGCCGAATACCGGAGCGGCTGTTGGCCGCCGGAGTTTCGGCTGGTGTATCGCTCAAAGTTTTGTTCGACATGGCACAAACGATTATCTAGCGCGCGTTGCGCACGGATCGGCGACCCGTAAGCCAAACGGCGACTCCAAAAGCGATGGCAGAGAAACAGAGCGTCACGACGACGCACATCGTCACGCTCGGCAACGTGGCCGTTGCCGCCGGCGCGGCCTGGCCGGGACCGTACGAATGGGCAAACAAGAACCGCTGCAGGCCGATCACGCCATACGTGAGCGGGTTGAGCCGCATGACCCACGAGAGCCATCCCGACGGCGGCACCGGGAAGAACGAGCCGGACAAAAGCCACATCGGCATCAAGATCACGCTCATGAGTGCATGATAGCCCTGCGTCGATTCGAGGGGCCACGCCATGACGTAACCGATCGACGTGAGGGCAAAGCCCTCGAGGATCAGGAACCCGCCCACCGCGAGGGCATCGCCCACTGAAAGCGAAAGGCTCATCTGCGGCGCGCCGACAAAACGCAGAGCCGGTCCGATCAAGAGAAAGATGACCGCCTGGGCGAAAGCCAGCACCGTGCCGCCGCCGATTTTGCCCAACACAAGCGACGCGCGGGGGATGGGCGAAACGAGCACCGCCTGCAAAAAACCCTCGCGGCGGTCCTCGATGATCGAGATCGTCGAGAAGATGGCCGTGAACAACAGAATGAGCACGGCCACGCCGGGGAGGAAATATTCCTGGTACGTCATGCCCTGCGGCGCCCAGGCGGGCGGCTTGAATGTTCCGCCAAGACCGGCGCCGAACAAAATCCAGAAAATGAAGGGCTGCAGGAGCGCGCCGACGATTCGCGTTCGCTGGCGGATAAACCGGACCAACTCGCGCTGACAGAGCGACCACGCCGGCAGCCAGAAGCCGGGCTCGAGTTGCGGTGCCGGCGCAGGCTGTGTCGTGCGACTGGCAATCGGTGGGGCCGTCGCCGTCATTCGGCCTCCTCGTCCCAGAAGCGGTGCCCCGTCCGTTCGATGAACACGTCCTCGAGCGTCGGCTTGCCCAGCGAGATGGTCTCGACGTCGCCGGGAAATGCCTCGACCAGATCGCGGACGAACTCGTGCCCGCGCTCTTTGCCGATCCGCAGGGCCCCGCCGATCTTCTGCGGCGTAACGCCGAACCGCTCGCGGATTCGCTCCGCCAGTACCTCGGGAGAATCGCAGTGCACCGTCACATACTCGCCCCCCAATGCGGCGCGCAGGGCCTGCGGCGTGTCGAGCGCGACGAGGCGGCCGTGGTCCAAAATCCCCAGCCGGTCGCAGCGTTCGGCCTCTTCCATCAGGTGCGTGGTCACGAGCACGGTCACGCCCTCCTCCTCTTTGAGCGCCCTCAAATATCTCCACAAATCGTGCCGTGCGCCCGGATCAAGACCCGTGCTCGGCTCATCGAGAAAGAGCGCTTGCGGCCGGTGCAGCAAGCCCTTGGCGATCTCGACCCGGCGCTTGAGACCGCCGGACAGCGTCTCGGCCCGTTCGGAGAGCCTCTCCTCTAATCCTAGCTTGCCGGTCAACAACTTGATCCGATCGCGAAGCAGCGAGCCCGATAGGCCGTACAAGTGGCCCTGGTGCTTCAGGTTCTCGGCCACCGTCAACTTGGGATCGATGCTGGGAGACTGAAACGTCACTCCGATCTGGCGGCGAATTTCGTTCGGCTGCCGGGCCAGATCGAAGCCCAGCACATCGGCACTTCCCGTCTGGATCGGCAAGAGCGTGCTCAAGATGCGAAAAAGCGTCGTTTTTCCGCCGCCGTTGGGCCCCAGCAGGCCGAAGATCGTTCCCGCAGCGACGGCGAAATCGACGCCGTCGAGCGCCTGCCGCTCGCCGTAACGATGGCTCAGTCCGCGGACTTCAATCGCGGGACGCATGGGAACACGCCTACAGTTCGAAATATCGCAGCGAGCTGGAAGCTCGCCACACGGCAAACCGGCACCTTGCCCTACGGGTTCACTACCCGGGGATGTTCCGCGGCCGTCTCTTCACTGACGCCGGGCGCTTCCTGCGACACTTTGGCCGTGTTCTGCGGAATATCGGTCGTGTAATAGTGGGCACCGACGTCGGGCAACAGAGCCAACGGCAAACCCATCGCCAGAATGATCGTGGGAGCCAGAAGCAAATACTTCCAACGGCCCTC
>CAYWOV010000528.1:0-3700 GCA_964459965.1 uncultured Planctomycetaceae bacterium
GTCGGCCAACGGCTGTAAGACCGTCATGGCCTCCGCGACTTTCTTTTGAGCGGCTTCGACCGCCGACTTCGATTCGGCGAGCTTTTTCTCGGCCAGGGGAATTTGCAGGCGGGCCGTCTCGATCGCTTTGGGCTTTTCGGCGGCTGCCTTTTTTAAGAGTTCGAGTTCGGTGGTTTTCTTTGCGACAAGGGATTTGATCTCGCTCACCTGGCCGGTGACGTCGGCGTCGCCCGGAACGCGGCGGGAGGCCTCTTCTGCCTTGGCGAGCGTCTCGTTGAGCGCGGGAAGCAATGCGTCAAACGCGGCCGCCTGACGAAGATTGGACGCCCGCTCAGCCGCGAGTTGGACAACATACTCTTGCGCCTTTTTCACACCCGTCGCGGCCAATTCGGATTCCTTTTGAGCGGCCGCCACACGGCCCTGCAATTTGGCCATCTCCGCCTTGGCGGCGTCGTACGTCGATTGCGCCGTTTGGACGGCTTCGGCGAGTTGGGTCGTTCGCGCCTGCAGCGAGGCGATCTCCACGATCTTTGCTTGGAAGGCGATTTCTTGCTTCCAGTGGTGCACGTGGCTGTCCGCCTGGGCCAGCGTTTGAGCGGACGAATCGAGGGCGGCCTTGGCGATCACCACGGGGTCGACAGCCCGCTGCTGGGCTGCTTGGAGCGACGACTGCAACTCGGCCGCGCGTTTCCCGGCGGCGGCCAATTCGGCCTTTGCCTTGTCGAGTCTCGCTTTGCGATCGGGAATCGCCCGCTTGACGTCATCCAGCTCTTTTTGCTTCTTGGCGTATTGGGATTTAACGACCTCGGCGGCGGCAGCGACGTCTTTGTCGCCGGCGAGTTTGGCGGCGGCCTGGGCGGTCTTGTCGGCGGCGTCTTTGAGAATGGGCAGCACCGCCGGCAGCGAGGCGGCGAGCTTCGTCTCCGTTTCGATCTCGCCATTGAGCGAGTCGACGATCGATTTGGCTTTCGTCGCCGCCTCGGTCGCCGTCTTGAAGGTCCCTGCCACCGCTGCCACGTTCTTTTGCGCCGCATCCAACTCGGCTTTGTGTTTGGGAGCCTCGGCTTTCAGGCCGGCGAGCCGGTCCACCAGTTTTTGATGCTCGGCTTTGCGCTGGGCCCGCTCGTGCGAGGCCGCGCCAAGTCGTTCGGCCAACCGCGGGGGATTGGCGTCGAGAGTTCCAATTTGCATGCCCGTATTTCCGTCGAAGACGCGAAAGGCGCCCGTCCAATCACCGGCGATGAGACGGTTCGACTCGTCGCAGTACGCGACGCAGAGAGGCAAATCGCCGAAGCCGGAATAACCCGTTTTGGCGGCCCACTTTTGATCCCACAACCGGGCGACGCCGTCGCGGCCGCACGTGACCAATCGGCCGTCGCGGGTGAAGTCGATCGACGTCACGCCGCCGCCGTGCGCGCCCCACGTCTTCACTTGCGTTCCGTTTTCCATTTCCCAGAGCTTGATCGAGCCGTCTTCGCTGCCTGAGGCGAGAATGTTGGAGTCGATTCGCCAGGAGAGCGCGGTGACGGCGTTCGGATGGCCGGCCAGCACGGAATATTCGCGGCCGGTTTGTGCTTCCCAAATCACGATTCCGCCGTTGCGGTCGCCCGTTGCCAGCAACACACCGTCGGGGCTGAACGCGACGGAATAAACCCAGTCGGTGTGCTTTTTCATCTGCGATTTCAGCGAACCGTCGGCCGTCGAGAAGACGCGGACGATTTTTCCCGGTCCGCCCAACGCAATGAGCGATTGGTCGGCGCTGATGTCGGCTCCGAGGACGGCGTCGAGTTCATCGCCGACCTCGAACATCCGCTCGCCCGTCTTCACGTTCCACACGACGACACGGCCGCTCGCCGCGCCGTGTCCGCCGCCGGCCAATAGCAAGAGGCCATTGCGGCTGAATTTCAGGACCTGGGGAATGCCTTCCGGAAAGGGTAAGACGCCAACCAGTTCGAGCGTCTTGGTGTTGTACAACAGGACCTGTTTTTGCCCCGGAATGGCCGCCAGCGGGGACCACGGGTTCACCGCGACCGTTCGCGGAGCCGTCGCACGGGTTGCGCGGACGACCGGCTCGATGCTCAATCGCTCGGGCATCGGCGGCGGTCCTTCCGGCCGGCCCGTGGGAGCGCCCTTGAGAGCGAAGTCGACTTTGGGTTTCTTGCTCGCAGCGGCTTTGCTTCCCTTATTCTCGAGCGCGCCGCCGTCGATCCATTTCGCGATCGTGGCCAGGTAGTCGGCGGGGAGCTTCTCCGATTTGGGCGGCATGTGCGGTTCGGACGTGTGCGAGACCAGCGAGAACAGGTAGCTGGAGTCTGAGCTGCCCGCTTCGACCACGGCGCCCGAGCCGCCACCCGTCATGATGCCGGAGTAGGTCGTCAGGTCGAGGCCGGCTGTTTTCTTTTCGGTGTTGTGGCAGGCGAAACACCGCTCGCGAAAGATGGTCCGCACGTTGTCGTCGTACGTGACCTTCGGGCCCTTGGACGCGGCCTTTGCCGACGCCTTCTCCGCTGAGAAGGTGGTCGCGGGCGCCACCAGCAAGAGTGCCAACGCGCACGCGGCGACCGCTCGCCGCGCCGACGTGTGAATGCCAAACCTCATCAACTCACCTATCAATGATTGAACAGGAACTCGCGCGAGTTCAACAGCGCCCAGAAGGTGTCTTCGAGCGCCTGCTTCTTGTCCGAGCTTTCCGCCAAGAGTGCGGTGAGCGCGGCGTGTTCTTTTTCCGTCGGCCGCCGCGAGAGGCAGCGGATATACAGTTCGTCGAGGTTCTCCGTCGGCGACTTCTTTTCGTTGAGACGCCGCTCGACGAGCTTACCTTCGTGGATTTTGTAGTTCACCGTGTCGCCGTTGAGCAGGTGCAGGGCCTGCGACAAGTTGGGCTCGACGCGGACTTCGCACGAGCAGGCGGTCGTCCGCGTGGCCCGGCCGAAAGTCGTCAAAAAGTAGCTCGACGTGTTGCCGTCGGCCACCTGCACGGCGCGGGCCCCCAACGGCAAACCCGGAAACTTGTTCTTGGTGTCGGTCGCTTCGCTCACGCAGTCGAGCATGACTTCGGCTCGCATGCGGCGCAACTCGGCGTGCGCGAAGTTGCGGTGATCATTGATGTTCGTAGGGTTCACCTCGGTCGATAACTGATACGTCCGCGACGTGCAGATGTCCTTCACGAACCGTTTGAAGTCGTAATGGTACTCGGTGAATTTCTTGCCGAGCTCGTCGAGCAGTTCCGGATTGACGGGCGGATTGCTCACGCGAACATCGTCGACGTCTTGAATAATCCCGCGGCCTAAAAAGTGGGCCCAGACGATGTTGGCCAGGTTCTTGGCGAAATACGGGTTGTCCGGCGAAGCCAGCCACTTGGCCAAGACCTCGCGGCGATCCTTGCCGTTGACGTCGGGCACCGCTCCGCCCAGGAACTTGGGCTTCATGGCCTGATGAGTGACCGGATGCACCACTTCGCCGCCGCCGCTGTTGAAGACGATCAGCTCTCGCGGATCCTCCGAGGGCTTGCGGCCGATCTGCGAGAAGAAGGCGGCAAAGCCGTAATAGTCGTCCATCGTCCAGCGGTCGAACGGATGGTTGTGACACTGGGAACACTGAATCCGCATGCCCATGAAGACCTGGGCGACGTTTTCGGACGTCTTTAGCGTGTCGGTCTCGTTCTGGTAATAATTTGTGGCCGGGTTGGCGAACGTGCCCC
>CAYWOV010000529.1:0-2096 GCA_964459965.1 uncultured Planctomycetaceae bacterium
CAACTCTGACAATCTTCCGAACGTCATCACGCTTGTCAAAGCCAGAGTCAGCGAGGCACGACGGTACGGGCCTTATCGACACACCGGATATATCCAGCTTCGCGACCAGGAAGGTTACCCGGGCATAAAGCCTCCTTGGGGGCTGTTGAATGCACTCAACCTCAATAGCGGGGAATTCGCCTGGCGCGTGCCTCTCGGGGAATACGTCGAACTGAGAACGCGCGGCGTGGCGCAGACAGGAACAGAAAACTTGGGCGGCACGATCGTCACCGCTGGCGGGTTGGTATTTATTGCCGCGACCAAAGACGAACGCATCCACGCCTTCGACAAGCAGACGGGAAAGCTGCTGTGGCAACATCCGCTCCCCGCGGGGGGCTACGCGACGCCGTCGACATACATGGTTAACGGCCGCCAGTACGTCGTCATTGCAGCCGGTGGTGCCGGAAAAATGGAAACAAAAGCGGGAGACGCATTCGTCGCATTCGCTCTGTACTAAGCGGCGTTCTCTGGCATTCTTGCAGAAACGGCAGTAAATGAGACACGATCCATCGCGCGTTGTCTCGCGAGTGACCGCAGGCCCAGCCTGTGAACCAGAGCTTCGCCACCGGTAGGAAATCAACCATGCAAGTCGAAGGAAAAGTTGCAATCGTGACAGGCGGTGGAACGGGCGTCGGCCGCGAGACCTCCCTGTTGCTCGCGCGGCGAGGATGTCACGTGGCGATCAACTACAGTCGCTCGAAGCAGGAAGCTGAGGACACCGGCCACGATGTCGAGTCAACCGGCGTGCGCTGCGTCGTGGTTCAGGCAGATGTCGCGGATGATGGGGCGTGCCAGCGCCTGGTGAAACAAGCCGTTGATCGATTCGGACGGCTCGACATCCTAGTAAACAATGCCGGAACGACCGAGTTTATTCGCCACGTCGATCTCGAGTCCGTGTCGACAGAGATCTGGGAGCGAATCTTCGCGGTCAACGTCATCGGCCCCTTTCAATGCGTTCGGGCCGCCAAGCAGGCTCTCACGACCGCCCGTGGGGAAATTGTCAATGTGGCAAGCACGGCGGGAATCAACGCCATCGGTAGCTCCATTCCTACTGCGCCTCAAAAGCCGCGCTGATCAACATGACGATGTCCCTGGCTCGTGCCCTGGCCCCACATGTTCGGGTCAATGCCGTCGCCCCTGGCTTCATCACCGGCCGCTGGTTGCAGAACGGGCTTGGCCCGGCTTATGAACGAGTGAGGACGGCGGTCGAAAGCCGAGTACCGCTAGGAAGAGTTTGCGATCCGCTGGACGTCGCGGAGGCGATTTTAGGCTTCATTGAGGGATCAGACCTTGTGACTGGCCAAACTCTCATCTGCGACGGAGGGATGACGCTGGGATCGTCGGAACTGTAGGTTGGAACGTCATTGTGCTGAATCGCAATGCTTCGGCAGATGGACGACCAGTGTCGCCGCTCGGTTCCATTTGCGAACCGTAGCAATCCGCGAATCGACTCTCTCGTTGCAGGTTCCGCCAGCCAGTCGTGATTGCGAGCACCAGCCCGAGTGCCACCAATCGCCAGCATCGTAGGCACGACAGGCATCGTTGCCACGTTGCACGTGTTGTACTGCACTCTGACATTTCCCCGCGCACAGTGTCATTTCCCTGCGCACAGTTGCGAGGTCGTAATCTATGGTGTCGGTCGTTACAATTCGGAAGCGATCTCTTTCGGAGGAAAGGGTCAAAGAAAGTAAGGCACCGTTTAGGGAAAGGTAAGCGATGGCTAAGAATTCACGGATGGGAAAGGTTGATCGATCTGATCCCCGAAAGAACAAGAGCCTTGCGATTCGCATGGTGCTGAAGAAGCTGCCAAGTGCGAAAGCAAAGGACGTGGCCGCGGCGGTCCATCAGGAGTTCGGACACAAGGTCGGCCAGAACATGATTTACATGGTAAAGACGAAGAGCAACATGGCATCTGACGGCAGGCTGAGGAAATCGAAGAACGGGCCAAAGGACAATCCAATGACGACGGCCGCCCTGTGGATTGATGCCATAAAAACGGGCCGTGCACTGTTGAAGGCCACTGGGAGCGTGGCGAATGCCACAGCGCTACTAAAGGC
>CAYWOV010000529.1:2196-3698 GCA_964459965.1 uncultured Planctomycetaceae bacterium
AGAAGGAACACGGTGTTCCATTCGTTTTTGTCCGCAAGGCTGCCGGCGAACCACGTGTAGCCAGCCGAGCCGAAGCTGGCGCACATGTTGCCCAAACCGAGAACAGAGCCCACGTGACGGCCGCCGATGTCCTGATAGGTTGCCCACATCGCGCCTAGGCAGAAATCGATCGACAGCGAAATTGCTGCCATGGCCCCAATAAACCACCAGACGTTCGGCAAGTGCGGTGCCACAAGATAGAGCGAGGCGACGAGGACGCCGGCAATCACTCCGGGCAAACGACGACCCCAGATCGGGCCGAACCGGACAACGAAACGGTCCGTCGCCAACCCGCCCAAAACGGTACCGATCATGCCGGCCAATCCGGTCAGGGCCGTCAACCGGCCGGCAACGACTTGTTCGTCGCCAACGTTGTTCCGTATGTAGTCGCCGTATGTCTCCATCAAGTATTGGGGAAGCCACGAAACGAGAAAGACCCAGCCCACATCGACGCAGAAGCCGATCACGCACATCAAGAGAGCTTCCTTGCTCAAAATGATCGATCGCGGAAGGAGCGCGGACCTGCGCGGTAACTGGGCCATTGTCGTTGCGGGAGCAATCAACTCGACTTCTTGTTCATTGCACGACGGGTGCTCGCGAGGCGAGTCGCGGAACAGCCAAACAAAAACGACCACCCAAACCAGGCCGAGTGCTCCATAGAGCGCGAAGACGATACGCCATTGGCCCGTCTCCCACCCAAGCCAACGCCCAAAAAGGAGCATGAGCGCGGGAGTGATCGCAAAGGCGAGCAAACCGCCTGCGCGGCCACCCATCGAGACGCTACTGCTGGCTCGGCCACGCGATCGATAGGGAAACCAGCGCTTCAGGACGCTGGCCGCGGTCGGATACGCTCCGGCTTGGGAAACGCCCAACAAGAATCGGACAAAAAAGATCGCAGCCAGGCCGTTGACGAAGCCCATGCCAATTGTCGCCAAAGACCAGACGGTGACGTACAGAGCGAGCATGCGGCGTGCGCCAAATGCGTCGCTCAACCAGCCGGCGGGAATCTGCAGCAGACCATAGGCAAAGAAGAACGCAAAAAAGACGGTGCGTCCCAATTGCTCTTTGCTCATCTTCAGCTCGCTCAACAGCGTGGCGGTCACCGGGCTGAGTGCGTAGCGATCGAGATAGAGCAGCATCGCCATGGCGATGCACAGGGACAGAGTGAGAAACCGCACGTTGGTCGGAGGAGTCGCGGGCGAGGATTCCAAGGGCATCACCATTTACGGAATGCAGACTTGTGAGCCCGGATCCTAGCGCAAAACTCCGGACGCACGAAGATACCGACGGGCCGAAGCGACCGCCAGTGCCCAGTGTCCGCTTCGGCCGTCGTGTTCCTTGGAACGGTTGGCGTTGGACTCGAATGCTCCGTTTCACGACACTTGATCTGCCGAAATGAACTCCGTAGATCGGCGGGCGGGGAAAAAGGGCGATGCGTGACTTTTCTTGCGGAATTGTCGTGG
>CAYWOV010000530.1:0-3688 GCA_964459965.1 uncultured Planctomycetaceae bacterium
AGCCTGAGTCGGAGCTAAAGTACGTGGCATTAATCGCGACCGCGAGCTGTTCTTTATTCAAAACAGTCGCCGTGTGTTGCAGCCGATATTGCCATCCTCGCTCCGCCGCCTGTGGATCGAGCGGCGTCACGTAGAGTTCGATGCCGGGCGCGGTCAGGTCGACGCGGACCCAATGCATCAAGCCGCTACCCTGCTCGTCGGCTTCGAGCCGTTCACAGCCGTAGGTGACGCCCTGGTAAATTTCCGTCGGCAGAACCGGCTCCCGCAGACTCCACCAATAGAAGCCGACAACCGCCAAAAGGAGAGCCGCGAAAAGGAGGGCCGAGCCAGCGAGTAAAAGTCTGCGACGTTTCATCGGATGATTATCGTCTACCCGACACCGAGTCGTGTAGGGCATGCCGAGCATGCAGATTGAGTTAGCGGACGATCGCCTCCGATTAACTGCGGCAGGCACCAGCCTGCCCCACATGGCTTGCGTTAGCAACTCCGCTTGCACGTGAAATGTCGGTATTATGCAGGCGTCTCGCTGAATGGGCTGCCCGGCGAGACCATCTGCGCTTTCGCCGCCCGCTCCTCGTTAGACCGTGCAGCACCGGCGTCGAGATGGACTTCCCTGGAAACCATAACCGAGACAATGCGCGACTTGGATCTCGAATCGATCGTCAATGTGAACCTATGAAAATCGGCGCCTTGTTCGGATTGATTCTCGTCGCGGGCTGTTCGGAACCGGCCTCAGTGCCGACGCTGCAGGAGAAATGGGCAAAAGTCCAAAACCTGAATGTCGAGGATGCGACGGTTGACGAACTCGTCGCCAAACTGGGAGCGCCCTATCGCAGCGATGACGGGGCCAAGGAACGGTCTCGGTTTTGGTACCCCTTCGAAGGCGTCACGAGCGGCAACACAACGGCAACGGCTCCCATGCTCATCGTGCTCCTCGACGACGTCGGTGCGATCAATTCCTATATGCGGACGGAACCTGTCATGGCGCCCGGCGCCGAGCCTCGTATCGCTCCGCGAGACTACAAAATAAAGATCAACGGCAAATGGAAAAATCGCGAGTTGGAAACGGGAAAAGTCATTGAGTGACTGGCGGCATTCGATTTTGTTCGAGGCTGGATGATCTGCCTGAGAACGGCGAATGCTGCGGGTGGCCTCGAAACGGTGGATGCCGATGACTGCTGAGCAGCCGCGCTCGCCGACGAGCAAACCCGATGTGGCGAATCTCGGTTTCGTGCGCCCGCCGTTCGTCTATCTTGCCGCTCTTCTGACCGGCGTCGGGCTCGATCTCGTTCGGCCGGCGCGCTGGCTGCCCGCCGAGTTCGGAGCCTGGGTTGGCATTCCGATCGCGATCGCTGCGCTGGCGCTTTTTGTTTCGTCGATACGCCGGTTCAAAGCGGTCGGCACATCGGTTCCTGGAAACAAGCCCACGACCGCGATCGTCAAATCCGGCCCTTATCGGTTCAGTCGCAATCCGATCTATCTCGCGTTTTCCTTGCTGATGCTCGGCATCGCCTGCGCGTTCAACAGCCTCTGGCTGCTCGGCACGCTCGCGGCCGCCGCGGGCGTCATGTCGTTCGTGATCATTCCGAGGGAGGAGCGTTACCTCGAGCGCCGATTTGGCACCGAATATCTGGACTACAAGGCCAAGGTGAGGCGCTGGCTTTAGCCACAGCCGAAATCGACGGGCAGAGTTCAGCGCGCCGGCTCCGGACCTGATACAATCCGCCGCGGAGGAACCGCACAATGGCCGACGCATTCCAGGCCGGGATACACGTGGGAAAAGAATGGATGACAAACGGACTCGAAGAAGGCAAATGGTCGCGGCAGGAAGCCGAGAACAGGCTCGTTGAAAAAATCAAAGAGCTAACCGGCAACGGCGGATTCCACAGCCTCTATGAGGAAGGGTTCGCTCAAGGTGCGAAAGACGCGCTCGGCGCAAGCTGACACGGGATAGTCGTTGTCGGGGAGCAAGAAGGTACAGGAGCATCAACTGAGGCGACTATGTGAAATCCTCGCCCGGTAACAGTTCATCGTCTCCGGGCACATCAGCGGGATCGACCACTAAGAGTTCGCCCAGTTCCTTCGGCAACTCTGTCTGGACCCGCATCAATGCCAGGTACATCGGCGTCGAGTTCACGTTGCAGACGATCATTCTGCCCGGTCTTTCGGTATAAATCTTTCGGGCGGCAGTCTCGAGCAGATCGCTGCCGACGTGGACTCCCCGATGAGCGCGTAGCACGTAGGCTGCGGAAAGCTCCGCTCGCCCCGTCGAATCGCCGAAGTCGAGGGTAATGACTCCGACGACTTCGTCAGCCTTCTCGGCGACGTAGGCGGCGTTGCAGCGATTCAGCCGGTCCTGATCGAACAGGCTCGGCTGCAGGCCGCTCATCTCGCTCTCGATCACATGCTGAAAGAAAGCCCAGACTTCGACCTTCCGAGCCTCTCGGATGGTAAATGAGTCATTCACGGCGGCAGCCCTCGGCGTGAACTTACGCGGCTCTTGGGGCGACCATACCGCCGGGGAAGTGGTCCCGCAAGCGGCGGCGGCCCGCAGGATCTGGACGTTCCGTATCTCGCGTTTTCCTTCCTGGTGCTCGGCGTCGCTTGCGCGCTCAACAGCCTCTGGCTACTCGGCACGCTCGTGGCCGCCGTGAGCGTCATGTCGTTCGTCGTCATTCCGCGGGAAGAGCGTTACCTCGAGCGCCGATTTGGCGCCGAGTATTTGGACGACAAACCCCAGTTGGGGCGCTGGCTCTAGTCACGGCCGAAATCGACGGGGCCGACGTTTGAGCATCGAGTTTACTATCGGGGCGGCAACAGCTCCGACTTGGAAAAGGCAGTCGCCGAGGCCTTTGAGGCCTCGAAAGGGATGAAATAAAAGCCGTCGGGAGTAAGCTATGCACAACGGCACGGCAAGGATCCCGTCGAGTCGATAAGCCGCTGGTAATGACCGATCCGAGCGACGGGTGATTGCGGCAGAGCTGACAGACGTTGAGGGCGTCAATAAGAGGACAACTCGATCATTCGATCGGCGCACCCGAATAAGACTGTCCATGGAACCATCGAACGAACTTCTCCCCCCGCTTCCGGCTCCGAACTCTTCAACGCCCGGATCCATCGGAGCCCAACGCGAAGCCCTGGTCCGACATTGGATCAAAGCGATCGGATTGGGCCTGCTCGCCGCCGGGATTACCCTTTGCGTTTTTTGTCCCAGGCTCTTCGCATGGGAAGCCCTGGGCGTCCCGGGTCTTGAATATCTGCCCGAAGTTAATCGGGCCAACTTCGTCATGTTGCAACTGAACAACCCGTGGGTCGTCGTGACCAACATCGGCAATTCCGTCATTATGTGGCGGCTCCTGTTTCCGATCATCTGGTACATCCTCGGCCTCCCCGCCACCGCGTTCCTCGCAGTGCCCATGATCGGCTGCTGGGCCGTCCTGGCCTTCGCCACCCACCGCATTAAAATCGTTACCGGCCAATGGCTCTGGGCGTTTGTGGGGGCAATCGTTCTGTCCAGCTGCTCCTGGTTTTTTATCTCCATGGGCTGGCTCACCTACGCCGACAGTTGGATCGTCCTGGCGTTTGTCGCGATCGTTTACGCCCGGTCGCCCTGGAGCCTGCTTGTCGTCGGTATCCTGGCCCCGTGGATCGACGAACGGTTTGTTATAGGACTCCCCCTGGCGATCTT
>CAYWOV010000531.1:0-3681 GCA_964459965.1 uncultured Planctomycetaceae bacterium
GTATGTCGCCCCGCAAGCGCCGACTTTCGCCAGCAACATCTCCCACACCTTTTTCGGCTCTGTGGACGCGCTGAGTAACTTTGGTCAGTCGCTCGCTCTGATGATCGTGGCCCTCACGCCTTGGCTGCCGGTAATCGCCATTGTGGGGTTGGCAAGCTGGTTTATATACCGACGGGCTCAGCAACACGTGGTCACCATTAAGGGCAAATGAATCACCAGGAGCGGCGCGGGCCGATGATTCGTAGGGTGGAACCAGCGAGGCTTTGCGAGCGCCGGCCCACCATATTGAGGCACGTTTGCAAACACGTTCTCAATAGTGGGCCGGACTTCGGCGAGCTCAGTCGAGTCGCGGCCGAAGCGACTTTGGCACCCGACAAATGCACAGCGCACAACGCAGCGCGGGATAACCTAGATCCGCACATGCAAGACAATCAAGGTCAGGACGGACAGAAACACTGAGCCTACGAATGTGCTGACAACGATGACGATTCGCGTACCTCCGCCGCGGCGACCCGCATAGGCGAGGCCTGCGACGGTGAAGAGCGTGACGAGCGGGCCGAGTAGCTGACAGACGGGCGATCCGGTGACGTAGAAAGTGAGCATCGTGAACAGGCTACTTGGCATCAGCACAAACAAGCCGATGCGGTTCCCTTCCGACTCCGGGAAGTTATCGAAGAAGACCCAGATGAAGGGAACGTAAACCGCCACGACGACGGCGCCCAGCGTGATCAGAACGGGCCACTGGGATTCTTCCGGCTCATCGGACATGCGCATGCCCTCCGCCTCGAATCCGACATTACCGCCACGGTACCGGCGCGCGTCGCACGGCACAATCACCTTCAAACAAGATCGGCCCCTTGGATGAGCCGCAGAGTGGCGGGGGCGAAGTTGCGTTCTCGCTGGATGATGACCGACTTCCTGGGCGGCATCCTCATTGACCCGGCCACCTTGGAGCATACGGCCGCACACCTGAAAGCCGTGGTCGATCACGTTCATCTGGTGGTTCAACAGCCGGACTCAAGGCCGTGTGGGTCGTTGTGGAACCGGGCAATACCTCTGTTGGAATTGACCCGGCGCGTCGCTGCAACGATGGTACGCATGCCGCTGGCGGCGACCGGCGCCATTCGGGTCGAGGCGATCGACGAGCGATCGTTCGGCGAGCGGCCCGCCAGCGGATGTCGTTGAGGATGCCGTATGCTTGACTGGCTGCGTTCTTTACTGCCCGACCTGCCCGATTACGGGTTTGTGCTCGTTTTTGTCGTCGTGTTTTTGAACAACCTCGGTGTTCCACTGGCCGGCAAAGCGATTCTTTTGGCAGCTGGATTTGTCTTGGGGCAAAACGGGGATTCCCTGTGGCCACCCATGGCGGCGGGAACGGCGGGCTGCGTTCTTGGCGGCATTTGCACATTCTGGCTTGGACGGCAGTTGGACGATGACAGCTTGGAGAAAGTCCGCTGGCTCCGTCTCACGCCTGCGAAATTGAAGCGGCCGCGGCAATTCTTCAAACGTCACGGTCCCAAGGCGGTTCTCATCGCGCGGATCACCCCCTTTTTTCCGGCCTTCGCGCCCAGTCTGCTGGCCGGCGTGGCCAAGATGCCCTGGCGCAAATTTCTGTTCTACGACTTCATCGGATCGATTGCCTGTGGCGTCGGTTACATCCTGATCGGATATTTTTTCGGGCAGAAGTGGAAAACGCTCGAAGCGTGGCTGGGACCCGTGCCGCTTTATTCGATTCTCGGGGCGATCGCTCTCGCCGTGCTCGCCGTATTTTTCCGACAATCCCTCTCCGAGCTTTGGACGCGCCACGTTTCCAAAAAGCTGAAGCGAAAATAATGGAATGGCTGTGGCATTTTCGGCACGGCGGAGCCATCACCATTTCGGCAAGTAGGCGGTGCTGAAGCGAAAAAGAGGTGCTTCAACAAAGACGACATCGGCGGCCGGCGACGGTTTGGCCGCTACGTGTTCAATTTCCACCATTCAGGCAGGTCCACCCGCATTGGGTTTTCCCTCAAGGCCTGAAACGCGAGGAGCGAATCTGTATAGTGATGATGAAGTCGCAAGGCTTGCGCAAGCGGCACAACGCTTGGGCAGTTGTGGTGAGCGGTTTGCTGAGCACCGTACTGCGATTGATGCATTTCCGTTGCTGATGCTGAAGCAATTTATTCCGGAAGGGCTCAACAGCGCGCCTTGGCAAAGGGTGTGCTGCTGAGGGATCTGCCGCTCGCGTGCGATTCGTTTCATTTCTTGGTCTTCTTCACCGTCGTTTGTGCGGTCTTCTGGAGCATTCCAAATCGTATTCGTTGGCTACTGTTACTGGCGGCCAGCTATTACTTTTACATGTGCTGGGAGCCGCCGTACGCGCTCCTGCTGCTTGCTTCGACAGTCATCGATTACTCGGTGGGGCGTTTGCTGGGTCGGGTCACCGATCGCAAGCTCCGCCGCCGGTTAATCGTTCCCAGTCTGGCCGCCAATCTGGGATTCCTGTTTTATTTCAAGTACTACGATTTCGCGGCCCGAACGATCAATCAGTGCTACGGGTCGGCGTTATTGTCGCCGATTCCGTTCTTGCTGCCGGCGGGCATCTCGTTTTACACCTTCCAGACACTGAGCTACACGCTCGATGTGTATTGGAAAGAGCAGGAGCCCGAGCACCACTTCGGGCGGTTTGCCACGTTTGTCTCATTCTTCCCGCATCTGGTGGCCGGCCCGATCATGCGTGCGGGGGCCCTGATCCCCCAACTACGCAATTTTCCGCCGTTCGAATACCAGCGAGTCACCGACGGGCTCAAGCTGGCGGGCTGGGGCTTGTTCAAAAAGGTGGTGATCGCCGATCGCCTCGCGCGCCTGGTCGACCCGATATACGCGAATGTAAACGGAGTGTCCGGCCTGGCCCTGCTCCTGGCGACCATCGGCTTCGGTTATCAAATTTACTGCGATTTTTCCGGCTATACGGACATCGCGATCGGCGTCAGCCAGGTGCTGGGAGTGAACCTGGTAGAGAATTTTCGCGCTCCCTATCACTCGCGAAGCCTCCGCGAGTTTTGGACGCGGTGGCACATTTCCCTTTCGACCTGGTTTCGCGATTACGTCTACATTCCGCTGGGCGGAAACCGCGTTTCGCCGCTGCGTTGGACATTCAACATTCTCGTGGTGTTCGGCCTCAGCGGTTTGTGGCATGGCGCGAATTGGACCTATGTGATGTGGGGCGTTTATCACGGGATCTTATTGATTGCGGGGCGTTTTGCCGGGCGGTTCTGGAACGCGCTTTGCGAATTGACCGGTCTGGCGCGCCTGACCCGCGTGGCTGCGGCGATCGATATCGCGTTAACCTTCGCGACCGTGAGCGCCGGTTGGGTCATTTTCCGTTCGCAAACGTTGACCGATGCCGGCATGATTCTGACCAAAATCGCGACTGATTCACTGGTCTACATCGACAGCCCTCTCTTTCAGATCAAGAGATCCTTTGAAATTTGCTCGGAGTACCTTTCCCCGGTGGACACCGTTGTTGTGCTTGTCGCGATTGCCGTCTTGGAGGTTGGCGATGTGGTCCAAGGTCGGATCGCTTTCCGCCCCTGGCTGGCGCGGCGTCCTGTGACCGTCCGCTGGGCTGCGTACTTCGCGCTTGTGACCGTTGTCCTGGTCTGGGGACAGTTCGGTGGGCCGCCTTTTATTTACTTCCAG
>CAYWOV010000532.1:0-3674 GCA_964459965.1 uncultured Planctomycetaceae bacterium
TCGTCGTGGAGATGGAAAAGAAGATCAGCATGCTGGCCGTCATCGGCTCGCTGGGACCCATGATCGGGCTGTTGGGAACGCTCAAGGGAATGATCTCCAGCTTTAGCGTCATTGCCCTGTCGGGGACGCAGCTCAAAGCGAGTGAGGTGGCCGGCGGCATTTCGGAGTCGTTGGTCCTCACGTTCGAGGGAGTGTTTTTGGCGGTGCCGGCCATTTATTTCTTCGCCCTCTTCCGCAACCGGGTCGCCTCGATCAGCACGGCCACGATGCTCGCCGCTGACGAGTTCATCCGCCGCACCAACACGCTTCTGCGAGCAAAACCGAAAGAGGAAGCTTAAGAGATGAATCCGCAAGGATGAGTCCGCACGACTTGATTCATCCTTCAGCCTTCCGCGTTCATCGTTCCAAGGTTGTCCCATGACTGCTTCGTCGTCAGAGTTGACGTTCGCTCAACCGAACCTGACGCCGCTCCTCGACATGGTCTTCCAGCTCATCACCTTTTTCATGCTGGTGATCAACATCAAGGAGGCGTCGCTCGACACGTCGCTTGAGCTTCCCGTGCTCGGCTCGGCCCGCCCGGTCGAGACCAAGGGCGAGGAAGACCTGCTCGTACTCAATATCGACGCCCGGGGCCAGCTGAAGGTCTACGGGTCGACGCCCGACGTGCGGCCCTACATCGCGGCCGAAGCCAAACAGGAAGAGGTGCGAATGAAGGCGAAAAACAAGGCCTTCAAATCGGGCGATGAGTTAGCGACGACGGTCGTGATCCGCGCCGACAAGACGACCCCTTTCAAACTGCTCAACGACATCATCAAAATCTGTCAGAAGCACAACTACCGCAAGTTCGCCCTCAAGGCCCTGAATCGGCGGGAGGGGTCCTGAGATGCGCCGCAAAAAGCTGAAGCGTTCGCAGGGAGACGTCGAGCTGAACCTGGCCTCGATGCTGGACATGGCGTTTCAGCTGCTGGCGTTTTTCATACTGACGTTCCATCCCTCACCCATCGAAGGCCAGCTCTTGCTGCACCTTCCGCCGGCTGTGCCGATCACGAATGTCGCCACTGACAAGGTCGACACGGCCCAGGCAACCGACGCCGGCGCCACCACCGCCAAAACGCTCGAGATCAGCGTGTATGCCAACCCCAAGGGAGACGTGTCGCGCGTGCAGGTCGGCCTGCGGGTCGCGTTCACGGGGCTGGCCGACTCGGTTAACCTCCGTAAACTCGAGAAGCAGCTGCACGAGGCCTTCGGATTCGCGGGAACGCCGTTCGAGCAGATCGTGGTGCGGGTCTCGCCGACTCTCCGCTACGAAGAGTTGATGAAAGTGATCGACGTCTGCACGCGGCAAAAAATGCCCGACGGGCAGACCCTGCGCAAGATCAGCTTCGTCGAAATGTCCGAAGCGGGCCCCGTAAAATGACACGAGCGAAGTGACGCGGGTGAAACGAGGCGGGGTAAGTGAGATCAAACATGCGACGCCGTTTCCGACGCTCAGCGTCCGGGACATTTCCGGCCGACGCGATCTCTCCCCTGTTCCGCATGGTCGCGTTTTTAATTGTCCTGGCCCTCGTTTATTCCTGGTCCAGCAAGCCGCAGTCGTGGCGCTGGCTGGAAAGCAGCGCCGAATCGACCGCGCTTGCGTCGGATCAGGATGAGAACCGCGCCACGGTCGCGTCCGGACAAAATGCGTCCGCGAAAGACCCGGCCGTCGATGTCGTCGTGCCTGGCCCGAGCGACCGGAACGAAGCGGAAGCCGCGTCCGCGCACAGCCTCTTCGAAGCTGTGACAGATCGGGAGCCACTCGCCAAGATCGAGATGCCTGCCTATTGGCGCTGCCTTAAATGGGCCCGCGCCCAGTCCTTCGCCGACCTCGAAAGCCGTTCCCTTAAAAACGTCGTCTACACGCAGTTCTGGCAACAACCCGACAAATACCGCGGCAAAATCGTCCGCCTGCGGCTTCACGTCCAGCGAATCCTGAATTGGGAGGCGGGCGAGAACTCGGCCGGCGTTCGCCAGGCGTACGAGGTCTGGGGCAATACCGACGAGTCGAAGTCGTACCCATACGTCGTTGTGCTGAGCGAGTTGCCCAAGGGAATTCCACTGGGGGACGGCGTGCACGAAGAAGGGCTGTTTGTCGGTTATTTTCTGAAGACGATGGCCTACACGGCCTTTAACAAAAACCGTTCCGCGCCTTTGCTTTTGGGGCGAATGAAGTGGCTCTCCACGGCCGCCACGGCTCCTCCGGTCGTCGGTCGCAAGGATTGGGTCTGGATCACCCTCGTGGGCATTCCCGTGTTACTGCTGATCGCCTTCGGAGCCTGGTATCAGATCCGCCGTTTCGGCCAGGTCCACCTTCCGCCCGCAGCGCCGGCCGACGATCAGGAAATGGAGAGCTGGTTCCGCAGTGGTTCTGCCCCGTCGCCCGACGAACCTGCGCGCGACCTGCCCACCGGCTGATTCTTAGGGCGCGGATCGACCTAGAAGAACTACCATCTTGCCGGGCTGTCGGGCGCATTCGATAATCGGCAGCGCCCCGCTGCGAAATGACCGTTCGCCACTCTGAAACCGGACATCGCAAATCCTAACGCTGTATTGGGCTTTTGTCAGAATTGATCGATGAGCCAACAAGGATCGGTGCACGAGTCTCAAACCGTCCACGTGACGCTCGACGTGGTCGCAGGGCCGCACGTCGGAGCGCATTTCGAATTCCAAAAGCACAACACGTTCCTTGTTGGCCGCGGAACGTGGGCCCATCTCTGTCTGAGCCAGGACTTGCACTTCTCGCGACACCACTTCCGCATCGAGATCCGGCCGCCCGACTGCCATTTGATCGACCTCGGCAGTCGCAACGGCACGTTTGTCAACGGGCGCCGCGTCAAGTCGGTCTTCCTGCGAGACGGCGACGTCATTTCCGGTGGAAAGACCGAGATCCGCGTCCGCGTCGGTAATGTCAGGCCGGCGGCCCAAGCCCCAACCGTCCTGGGCGCGTTCAATTCGACGGCGACCTGCGAAAACAGAGCGTCGATGACCGACGCCGGACGAACGGCCCCCGGCAGCGGCCGCCCGATCGCAGGATCATCGAACACGGGGTCATCGCACGGGGGGGCCTCAATCGCACCAATACAACCTCTCCCAGGCTACGAACTGCAGGAAGAGCTTGGGGGCGGATCAATGGGCGTCGTTTACCGCGCGCTCCACACGACGACGAGGCAAGAGGTCGCCATCAAGGTGATCAATCAGAAGCAAACGACATCAGAGCATGCGATCCAGCTCTTCATCCGTGAAGCCAACCTGCTGGGGCGGCTCGATCACCCGCACATCGTCCGCTGTCTCGATTTCGGTTACACGGCCGGCCAGCTCTACCTGGTGATGGAGTGCGTGCCCAAGATCGCGCTGCAGGACGTTTTGGCGAACGAGCCACACTCGTCTTGCCTGCGGATTCCCTGCGCGATTGTCCGCCAGATCCTCCAAGCGCTCGAGCACGCGCACCGCATGTCGATCGTGCACCGCGACATCAAGCCCGAAAACGTGCTCCTCTTCCGCAAAGGACGTAAGCTCAACGCCAAGCTGGCCGACTTCGGGCTGGCGAAGAACTACGTCTACGCGGGATTGAGCGAGATCTCACACGAGGGCGACATCCGCGGCACCATCGCCTACATGCCTCCGGAACTGGTCGT
>CAYWOV010000533.1:0-3668 GCA_964459965.1 uncultured Planctomycetaceae bacterium
GCTGGGGTCCGATTGTCGCCACGGCCGCGGCCTGTCTGGTCGTCTTTGGCTTTCTCGCGTTCACGATGAATCGAACGCCCGTTCCTTCGGCGCCCGCGACCCAAGCAGATACTTCGCCCGCCGTGGCGGACACTCGCGTCGCACTTAAGCCGACCAATGCCGGCTTGATCGCGTCGAAGGCGACGGCCCAATCGAGGCAAAGTGCGACCTTAGTGAAACACGACGTGTCCGCGAGCTCCCTAGCATCCGCTACCGACACTGCCAAACTAGCCGCCAGCCAGCCTGGGCCTCTGAGCACAGCGGACCGCGCTAAATTGGTTCAAGCTCAAATTGCTGCCGGCGAATTCGGCCCCGCTTTGCAGACCGCAAAATCGGCAACCGATGCCGTTGAGCGCACGCAATTGCTCAAGACCATCGCCAACGTGCAGAAGAAGACCGGTAACTGGCAAGCGGCCGACAATTCGATCAGCCGCATTCCGATTCCCGAATCGCGCGATCAGGCGCGTGCCCAAAACGCGTCTCGCCCGACCGCAGCCGGCGGCGCGGCACAGGCGGCGATGCTTGTCAACCTGATCAAGAATACGACCGGCGACGACCCGGACGCTTGGGCAGACGAGGAAGGTGCGCGGAAGACGCCGATCTACTGGCCGCCCGGCATCGAAGTCGACCCGAACGGTCTGTTGCGCGGCCTGACGCATCAAGAGACAGGAAATGTGCTTAGCTCGCTCGGTCACCGAGCTCGCGAAGCCGATCTCAACACCAACTTGCGAGCGCCAAGTTCGCTGCGTCTGGTGTCGCTCACTCGCCTGGAAAAAGAGGTCGCCAAGCGATTGGCCGAAGGCCGCGACATCCCCGAGACCATGCAGCACATGGCTGGGCTTTCGCACATTCAGTACGTCTTTGCCTATCCGGAGCAGCACGAAGTTGTCATCGGCGGACCGGCCGAAGGCTGGCGATACAACGAGAAGGGGATCGCCGTTGGTCGGGAAAGCGGCCGGGCAACTCTGTTTCTCGACGATTTCGTGACCGTCTTGCGGACCTTCGCCCCGCACGGCCCCGGTTATTTCAACTGCCAGATCGTCCCCCGCGAAGAGGGCCTGCGCCGGATCAAGCAGTTCGTCGAAGAGTCCAACGCCAAGGGCCCGATCGATTCGACCGCCGTCAAAAACTGGACAAATCAGCTGCAACAGCAGTTGGGCCTGCAGGACGTTGAAATCAACGGCATTCCCGACGATTCACGCGTAGCGGCCGTCATCTTCGAGGCCGACTACCGGCTGAAGATGATCGGCATCGGCAAGCTACCGGGCGGCTCTGGCATTCCTAGCGTCTTCGATCTGTTTCCGAAGACGGACGAAGTCAAATCTCAGCGAATGGACGCCCTGCGTTGGTGGCTGTCGATGAAGTACGACGCTGTCATGCACAGTCCTGATCGCAACGTCTTCGAGATCAAGGGTTCGGCCGTCCTTTGCCAGTCCGAGAACGAGAAGATCTCAAAGTCCGGACAGCGGATCCACACCGGCAAGTCGGAGGCGGCCAACCGCCTCTTCGCCGCCAACTTCACGTCGCATTATGCCGAACTGGCGTCGCAAGATCCGGTTTTTGCCGACTTGCAGAACATTTTCGACCTGTCGCTCGTCGCCGCGCTTCTGGCGGACAACCGTGTCCCCGACCGGTTGGGATGGGACCTGGGAGCGTTCGCTCCGGGGGGCGCCTATCAAACCGCTCATTATCAGTCGCCCAAGAGCATCATGTCCGTCGTCAATCACCGTGTTTACAACGGGAAAGACATCGTCGTCCAAGTGGCGGGCGGAGTCGACGGCCAGATCCGCAAGGTCTTGAGCGATCCGCACGTCTTCCGCGAGGCAACGCTGACCGGCGTCCAGTCGAAGGGACGCGCGCCCGCGCTACCCGAAGGCCGTTGGTGGTGGGACGCCAAATCTCATTGATGAAAGCAAGCGGCCCGCGGGCCCTTCCCTGGTCCCCCGGTGTCCGCCGATTGAGGTCCAGTGCGATCCGAAAACGGCCGGCAGCTTGCCGGCCGTTTTCTATTCCCCCCATCCCGTGAATCTCTCTAGAATCGAACCTCCTTGCATCACGACCTCTTGGCGGAACGGATGGAATGGCGCGACTGACCCAGGCAGACCTCCACGAGATGAATCAGACGTTCGAAGAGCGCACTCCGCAAGAACTGCTGCGCTGGACACGCGAGGTTTTCGGCAGCCGCGTGGCCGCCCTCTCGGCCATGCAGAAGGCCGGCAGCGTGGTCTGTCACATGCTTCGCGCGATGCAGCTTCCGATGAAGGTCGTCTTCGTCGATACAGGAGTTAACTTCGTCGAGACGCTCATCACGCGCGACCGCATCGCCCGCGAATACGATCTCGACGTCGTCACGCTCGTTCCCGCGCTGACGATGGAGGAGCAAACCGCCCGCTTGGGCGTGCTTTACCTTTCAAGCGAGGGACAAGAACAGTGCTGCCACATGCGAAAAAACGAGCCTCTTTTGGGGATCAAGGGGCAATTTGACGCGTTTATCGGCAGCTTGCGGCGGTCCGAAGGGGGCCAGCGGGAGAAATGCCCCATTCTGGCCGTCGACCCGGAAATGAATTGTCTCCGTGTCAATCCGCTGGCTGCCTTTTCCGACAAGCAGCTGGATGAATATGTCGCCGAGCACGCTGTCATCGTGAATCCTTTGCATTTTCAAGGCTACACGACGATCGGCTGCAATCGCTGCACGACTCCTGTCCTGCCCGGCGAACCGTCTCGCGCTGGTCGCTGGCGCCACCTCGGCCCCTGGTCGGCCTATTGCGGAATCAACCCCACCGATTTTGCCCGCGAAGAGTCCGTCTCCATCGACCTCTCGCAAGATCTCGTCGACCGCATCCTCGGCCGGCGGACCGATTTTGTGATCTAATGATCCCGACACGGAGGAGTCACACATGGACGTTATCTGGTTCATTATCATCGGCATTATCGCCGGCTGGCTCGCCGGCAAGATCATGCGGGGTGCGGGTTTCGGCCTGCTCGGCGACCTGGTGATCGGAGTGATCGGCGCCTTGCTCGGCGGCTTCATCTTTGGTCAGTTGGGGATCAGCACGGGCGCCGGCTTTTTCGGAAGTTTGATCACCGCCACGATCGGCGCGATCATATTCAGTATAATTATCAATATAATTGCATGCTACATGTTTACATATTTGACCAAGAAATGACAACCCAATTACTAACGACCTACTGCGCCGCCATCGCCGTCGCCTGGGTCAGGTCGACGGAGACGAGCTGCGACATGCCCCGCTCAGGCATGGTCACGCCGAACAGGCGGTCGACGCGGGACATGGTCACCGGGTTGTGGGTGATGGCGATGAAGCGGGTGTTCGTCCGCTCGCGCATCTCATGCAGCATGCGGCAGAACCGGTCGACGTTGGCGTCGTCGAGCGGGGCGTCCACCTCGTCGAGCACGCAGATCGGCGCCGGGTTGGTGAGGAAGACGGCGAAGATCAGCGCCGCCGCCGTCAGCGCCTGCTCGCCGCCCGACATCAGGCTCATGGTCGCCAGCCGCTTGCCCGGCGGGCAGGCGTAGATCTCCAGGCCCGCTTCGAGCGGGTCCTCGGACTCGACCAGCTTCAGCTCCGCCTGGCCGCCCTCGAACAGGGCCTGGAAGAGAGCCTGGAAGT
>CAYWOV010000534.1:0-3667 GCA_964459965.1 uncultured Planctomycetaceae bacterium
CGCGACAGCGGCCAGCTCGCAAACAACAACATCACCAGCAGCGCGATGCCACCGTGGATCATGACCGCCGCACCGACGAGCTGGGCGCGCGAGCTGATCACTGCTTCGCGACGAGCAAACCAGGTGATTCCAGCAACATAAATCCCCATCGCGGCCGCAATTTCGATTTGCGGACTGTTCCAGACTGACGACGCGCCGCCGCTTGCGCCCAAAAGCACATTCAGCAACCGACACCCCCCCATGGCGATCGGGCCGGCAATCGTCGATTTGAGAATGCCATCGTATGCCAAAATGAGCATCACCAATGCGCCGGCAATCGCAATTGCAAGGCTGCCGGCCGCACAAGCGCAAGCCAATCCCACGGCGAGCAGAGCCATGCCGAGGACAACGGCCGTGCGAGGCGAGACTCGTCCGGAAGGTATTGGCCGATTTGGCCGTTCGATCGCGTCGACCGCCCGGTCGAAATAATCATTGAACACCATGCCGGCCAAATAGAGCGCCGTTGATGCGCCGAGGAGAAAGGTAAATTCCGAAATCGGCGCGAGCGTGCGATGCACGAGGACAAAGCCCAACACAATATCGGCCATCGCCGTAAAAACCGCGGGCAACCGCATCAACTGCAAATAGGCCCGCACGCGTTGACTCCCGGCCGTCATATTCGATTCCAATTGTTTCAACACAGTTCATGCGACCGCGGATGCCGGACGATTCAATCCAACCATGTTACAATCCCCGGATTCGCGAATGGATCCATGCTGCCAGAACCGTTGCTCCACGTTGTTCTTTATCAACCGGACATTCCGCAAAACACGGGCAACATCGGACGCACCTGTGTCGCCGTCGGCGCCAAGCTGTGGTTGATCCGCCCGCTGGGCTTTCGTCTCGACGAACGGCACCTCCGCCGAGCCGGCATGGATTATTGGGAGCTTGTCGATTGGCAAGCCGTCGACAGCTGGACCGAGGTGCGAGAAAGCCTGCCCGGGCGTTCCTGGTGGGCTCTCACGAAAACCGCCACGCGCCTTGTGTGGGATGCCTCCTTCGCGACGGGGGATATTGTTCTCTTCGGGAGCGAGACGCGTGGGCTGCCAGCGTCGATTCTTAGCGAGCAACCCAGCCGCAATCTGAGACTTCCGATGCGTCCCGAAGTTCGCAGCCTCAATCTGGCTAGCACCGTCAACACGGTCGTCTACGAGGCTGTTCGACAGTTCGGCGGATTGCCCTGAATTCCTTGCGGTGTTGCCGATTCTTGCAGTGCGGGTTAGATTGTGAACGCCATAGGCCAAAACCGGAAGACGTCCAGGTGGGAGTGACGATTGAATGGGAGTTAAGAAGAGCGGAAAAGGACGACGAAAGCTTGGACGCAAGAAGCGGCGCAACCGAAGCAAGATTCGGCACCGCAAAGGTTAAGGCCGCCAAGACGGGGCGTATCGTTCGCCGGGCAGGGCGAACTTGGGACAATGTTCGCAGTCGAGAGCGGCCCCGGCGCGCCCCAACTCTGTGGCTGCGCCCCAAGTCGGCGGATCCTTGACACCGCTTGGCTCGGGCGGGATGCTGAAACAAGATTGGCCCTCGGATTTGCCGAGCGAGCCCAGCCGACCAGCCAGGTTTCCCACCGCCGAAACCAAGCTCTTTTGCGGCGCAAAGTCGCGAATAAGTACGGTTTCCCCGCCATGCACGATGGACCGGATCGCCATGCGTCTTCAACTCTCGATCTTTTGTCAGAGGAGATTATTGATGAGCATCAGACGCTGCTCTTGCGAAAGTTCTCCTTCGAAAGTCGGTCGAGTTGCGGTTTTGTCGGGCCTGCTTGTCGCGCTCGTGGTGATCGGTTGCCTTACGAGCCCCTTGGCGGCCGACGACCTCACCCCGCAGCAGATCGAGGTGCTTCAAAAGGCGGCTGCCGAAGCGAGGACGAATCGCGACACGCTGCAAAAGTCGATTCAGCGGGCTGAGGAAAAATCGAAAGCCCTGGCCGCAACCATTGAAAAGCTCAAAGCTGACCTCGTGGCCACGAAATCCGCGGTGGGCACGGCCGAAAAACAGCTCAGCCTGCATGCCGACGCGGTCCGCAAATACGAGGAGCACAAAGCCCAGGCGTTGGTGAAAGCAGCCGCCGAAGCCGCGGCACTTCAAAAAGCAGCTGCCTTGGAACTCAAAGCGACCCAGGACAAGCTTCGCGAGAGACAAGACGTGTTCTCGCATCTCAAAGACCAAAAGACGAAAGTCGAAACACAGGTCGCCGACGCCGAAAAGAATCTGACGGCGCAACGAGAAGCAGCCAAGAAAGCCAAACAGGCCGCCGAGCTTGCCATGAAGAAGGCGGCCGAAGCCGACACGACCGCGCAAAAAACACAGATGGCAATCGCGGCTGTGAAGACCGTTGCCGCTGAAACGGCGCGGCAGTTGAAGACGGTCGAAACGGCGGTCGCCGAGGTTCGCCAGGACGCGGCAAAGGCACAAACTGTTTTAGCGTCGCTTAGCGCAGAGGCAATTGCTAAGCAGAGCGCCGCGGAGAAATCGCTCATCGCGCTGGGCAAGCTCGAGTCGTTCTCGCAAAAGATCGCGCCGATTTTGGCCACGCGGTGCCTGGCCTGCCATGATGCGAAAACGGCAAAGGGACGCTTTAATGTCGAGACCTTCGCGTCGCTGATGCGCGGTGGCGAATCAGGGCTGGCCATCACGCCAGGAAAAAGCGCCGAATCCAACCTGGTGAGCCTGATCGAGGACGGCACGATGCCGCAGGACGCCGATCCCCTCTCCAAAAAAGAGATCGCCGTTATCCGAAAGTGGATCGACACAGGAGCCACGCTCGACGCCGGCTTGAGCGCGGCGGATCCGCTCATCGCAATCATGCCGAGCTTGCCGCAGCCGCTTCCTCCGGACGTATACCGCGTCCCGATCCCCGTCACAGCGGTCGCCTATAGTCCGGATGGGAGCCAGCTGGCCACCTCAGGGTACCACGAAATCATTATTTGGAGTGCGAAGGACGGCCGGCGAATAAGCCGCATTACGAACGTCGCCGAACGAGTCTACGGGATCCAATACAGTCCGGATGGGAAGTTGATTGCGGTCGCCGCCGGCACGCCGGCGCAGCTCGGCGAGGTCAAGCTGTTTACGGCAGAAGACGGCGAACTCGTTGCGTCTCTTGTCAAAACGGCGGACGCGATTTTCGCGGTCGCCTTCAGTCCGGACGGAAAACGATTGGCCACGGCGGGCGCCGACCGGGCGATCCGCGTCTTCGACGTCGCGACAAAGAGGCAACAGCTTCTGATCGAGGATCATGCCGACTGGGTCATGGATGTCGCCTGGCTTCCGGACGCTTCGAAACTCATTTCCGCCAGCCGAGACAAAACGGCCAAAGTCTTTGATGCTAAAACCGGCGATTCGCTGGTGACATTCAATGGACATGCCGAGCCGGTGTTTGGCGTCGCCGCGGCCCCCGACGGCAAGACGGTCATTACCAGCGGCCGCGACAAAAGCCTGCGTCGATGGAACGTGTCGGATGCCAAAGAGGTCCAGCGGATTACCGGCTTTGGCGACGAGGTGTTCCGCGTGATGGTGACGCCGGATGGTCGAATTTTCAGTTGCAGCGCTGACAGGAAGGCCCGCGTTCACTCGCTCGCCGACGGCAATCTCCTCACGACTTTCTCAGGACATGACGACTGGG
>CAYWOV010000535.1:0-3662 GCA_964459965.1 uncultured Planctomycetaceae bacterium
GCCATCCGCGCCTGGAGCGGATAGCGGGCGCCGGCCATCGTCTTTTCGGCCCCCTGCTTCAACTGCGACTGGGCCTCTTTTTCGCCCGCGTCGTAGAAGCGGCCGTTTTTCCAGTGCCCGTGCGGACAGAGCACGCCGGGAACTTTGCCTGTGATGTTTTTGGGCCGATAGAGATTGCCGGAGACATAGTGCCCCGGCAGGCTGGCGAAAAAGACTTTTTCGACCGTGTAATCGCCCTTGTCGATCTTGCCGTGGATCACGGGCTTGAGCGGCTCTTTGGGCGGCATGGGCCAGAGCCCCGTGGAGACGAGCACGCGCTCGCGGATTGCCTTCGATTGTTTTTCCCAGTCGGCCTTCGTCGTTGCGGGAGTCCAGGGGTGGTATTTATCGTTCAGATTCCGCTCGGGCCCGAGCCGCGGGCCTTCGAGTTTTTTGCCTGGTTCGAGCGTTCGCGAAACGTCTGCCGGAGTCGCGGCACAGACGCATTGAGCAGAAACGAGAACGAGCAGGGCAGGTAGAGCGAGCAACGAGCGCTTCATGGTGGGACCCTGATTCAAGTGGGTAGAAGGCAGGTCCCCTACAGCGTATGTGCACTCGTTGCGTGTCGCAATCGACGAAAGCCCACCGACGGCTGTCGGTGGGCTTGGTCGAATCGCATTCAAGACTATTCGATCGGGTGTCCGTCGTTACGCAGGATGAGCCACTTGAGCTGCTGCTTGACCTGCTCCGTGTCGAACAAGCGGAACGCGCCGTCCGCCATCACGGCGCCAAACTTTCCTTCGACGAAACCGCCGAGTTCCGGCAGCGGCTTATCGGCGTCGAACGGGATATCCTCGGGTTTCGTCCAGGGAATATTTCGTTTGGCCTCGACGATCATGATCGTATTGGAAGTGCCGTCCGTAATGTCCCTGATCTTGATCCCTTCCGTCCCCTCAAAGATCGTGCCAGCCCCGACGAGAGCGTAAAACCCGCTGTTCGGGGACTTCGGATCGTCGTACGGACTTCGGAACATGTCGGGCATCTGCGCGAGGACCTTTTGATTGGCCGGACTGTCCCAGGGCTCATTCAACCGGTACTGATCGTAGAGCGGCTTTTGATCGAGATAGGGGAGCACCTCGACGCGCCAACTGTGCGGCGTCTTGCCGTCCGGGCCCATGACCACGGCCGGCGGAAAATGTCGATGCACATCATGATAGATGTGCATGACGAGCCCGAGAATCTTCAGGTTCTCTCTGGTTCGGCCCGGTTTGTCGGTTGCGGCAAGAGGCGTCGCCCTGCCCACTGGGTGCGGCGCCGGCGCCAAACCGACTTGGGACCAGTCGATCACGGTCCCGTCGTTCCGCATGATCAGCGCTTTGAGCATGTCCTTGATCTTGTCGGTCTCGAAACGACGGGCGGAGCCGTCCGCGAGCGCGGCGAGGAATCGACCCTCGACAAAGCCGCCAAGAGTGGGCAGCGGTTTGTTCGGGTCGAACGGAATGTCTTCGGGCTTGGTCCAGGGAATGTTCTGTTTGGACTCGACGACCAGAAGCGTATTGCTCGTTCCGTCGGTGATACTTGAAATCGGCGTGCCGTTGGGGCCGTCGAAGATGCTGCCCGGACCCGTGAACACGTAATAACCGCTGTTGGTCGAGTTCGCATCGTCGAACGGGCTGCGGAAGACATCCGGCATGTGCGCTAGCACTTTCGCATTGATCGGACTGTCCCACGGCTCATTTTCACGATACTCGCGAAATAGCTTCTTGGCATCCAGAAAGGGAAGCAGTTCAACGCGCCAACTGTGCGGCGTTTTGCCGTCGGGGCCCAGCACCACGGCCGGCGGAAAGTGCTTGTGCTTGTCATGGTAGTTATGCATTGCCAGCCCCAGCATCTTGAGATTGTTCATGGCTTGCCGCGATCTCTCCGGCGAAATCGCTGCCGGGGGCTTGGGCTGGTTGGCGTCGGGCGTGTCCAGTGACACGCCGACCAAGGCTGGCTGCTCATCGCCGGCCGCCGATCCGCGGATGCCCGCGGCGCACACCGCCGCCACGGCAACAGCCGCGACGGTCAGGAAAAACAGGGGACGCGAAACGTCCGAACGCAACGACGTCGACCGGTGCAGCATCTCAAGTCTCCTCAAAAAAGTTTTCGACGTGGGAAGAAAAGCGCGGGCCGGCCAGGCCACGAGCGCGTCCGACTGTCGCAAGGCCATCGCGGCCAGCGTCTCGACGTATTTGCGTTGTCCGCCGACCACTCGGGACGCCGCCGCGTCGGCCGCCAATTCCTGCTTGAGCCGCAACCGAGCGGCCAACGCGTGCACCAGCGGGTGATAGAAATGCAGCGCGACGCCTGCTTGAGCCAGGATCCACGAGGCGAAGTCGCGGCGGCGGATGTGTTCCACCTCGTGCGCCAGGACCGCACGGCACTCGTCGTCGGTCCATTCGGGCCAATCGCGGGGTAACAAAAGAATGGGCCGCCGCCAACCGATTGTCGCCGGCGTGTCGAGTTCGGCTGTCTCCCGCATTTCGATTTCCCGGCACTCACCGAGCTGCTCGCGGACGAGGTCGAGCAGCCCGGCGAGCCGCCGGTCGCGAAGGGGCAACGAATGCCGCCGATAACTTTGCACAGTCGCCAGACCCAGGCAAAAGCGAATTGCCATGCCGCCGAGGCCAACGAGATACAATAGGGCGGCGAGCGTGACCCCGTTGGCGGCGACGGTCTTCCAAGACCGCGCCAGAAACGATTCCTTCGGGGTCATGGCATTTAACGGTCGATCGAAAGACAAGCCGTCACCCGCGTCGTCATCGGTCGCGTGAAGCCGCGAAATCAGGGACGGGTCCGTTGGCGCTTCCTTTGGTACGGTGTTGGCTGTCGCGGCGACCCGACCCCAGGGGAGGCGGTCCCACGTGATGTGCCAACTTGGCCACGGACTGAGTGCTCCCGCGGTGAGACCGACGACCGCGACGAGCGCCGTGGCCGCGACCAGCGCGCCGGCGGCCGGCCTACGCCGGGCGATGAGCGCGTCGATACCCAGTGCGAGACCCGCGAGGACAGTGACCTGAACCGGGCACCACCAGAGTAGCTGGGAAGAGATATTCACTGCTGTTGCTCCCGCAGAATTTTTTCGAGCAGGGCCCGCTCCTTCGCCGTCAATTTGCGGTTCTCCGTCAACCGGATGAGCAGGTGCTCGCGCGAACCGCGAAAGACACGCCTCACCATGTCGCCCAGCAGGCGGCCCGACACGTCGTCGAACGATCGCAGCGGACGGTAGCGAAACGGCCGCTCGTCATTTGTCTGCTCGACAAATTCCTTATCGGCCAGGATGCGGACGAGCGTGGCGACCGTGGTGTAGGCGAGGTCGCGGCCCGACTTCGCCAGCGTCTCGCGGATTTCGGCGGCCGTCGATTCGCCCTGCTTCCAAAAGACGTGCATAATCTCCAGCTCGCGCTCGGTCAGTTCCGCCGCCTTGGGCCGGGCCATAACTCCTCCTGATCAAATTTGGTTATTTAGATTTGGTTTCATAGTAAGCGGCCGCGCCCGCGCTGTCAAGCGGCTGTGTCAACAGAAATTCCAAGCGAAGACGCATGGTCAGCGTTTGGCCGCCGGGAACACGTTGCCCGATTCGGATCAAAGAGCTATAAGGGGATCTGCCCTTTCGGGCTTCGTGCCGTTCATGAAATCCG
>CAYWOV010000536.1:0-3661 GCA_964459965.1 uncultured Planctomycetaceae bacterium
CGAGGATTGGCGCGGGCGTCGGCGTAGACCAGCTGGCGGGCCGACGGAACGCGGTTTTCCGGATCGTCCTGCCGAAAGGTGAAACTTTTCGCGTCCTTGACGAAGTAAAACAAGTGGGCGTGCGAGCGGCTGAACTTGTGCGTGCAGTTTACGCCGAAGGTGTAGTACCAGATGACCCAGCTCCGGCAATGAAAGCCTATATCCTGGCTGAGGAGCTTGAGTTCGGCCGCCCGTTCGTCGCCGATTGCCAGCCAGAATGTGCCGGTTGGCTTGAGGGCACGATGCACGGCGGTGATCCAATCGCGACACCAAGCGAGATAGTCGTCCCGTTTCTGGCGGTCGTCGTAGACGTCGTAGTCGTAGCCGATGTTAAAGGGCGGATCGGCGAAAACGAGGTCGACCGTGCCGGCCGGCAATTCGTTCAAGCCGGTAATGCAGTCTCCGTGCCGCACGGTCCCCTGCGACTCGTCCACCTTGACCCTCCCGCGGTCCGACTTGCCCGCCAGCAGTTTCTGCGTTTCCGTCGTACAAGATTGGTGCGACGATTGTATCGCGCGGGGGTGATTCGCGCTAGTGATCGATCCATGCAAAAGCTACGATAAATGCGTGGCTTCGTCTGAATCGGAGCCGCGAATTGACAACGCATGCGGAGGGCCAGAGCGATGCATGTAACTCGCGGACGGGCGCTCGCCGGCCGGCTGGTTGCCGTCGGCATTCTCTTCTTGTCAGCGTGCAGTTCCAACAGCCCCGCGCAAACGGTGGCTGACTCTGGCGCGGGGGCGAAGGTACAACGAGTCGCGTTCCGATCGAGTGGCACCAACCCGTTCCCGCGGCGGATCCAGCTTCTGGACGACTTCTTCGACGGCGGGGCCGGCTGGTTCAACGTCTCGGGGCCGATCGAGCTCAGGGACCTGCGGGGGAAGATCGTCGTCCTGGATTTTTGGTGCTATTGCTGCATCAACTGCATGCACATTCTCCCCGATCTCAAGTTTCTCGAGCACAAGTACCCGCGGGAACTGGTCGTGATCGGCGTGCACTCGGCAAAGTTTCTCAATGAGCGGGACTCCGAGAACATCCGACGGGCGGTTCTGCGTTACGACATTGAGCACCCCGTCATTAATGACTCGAAGATGATGGTGTGGCAACGAATTGGCGTGAACTCGTGGCCGACGTTTGTCGTCATCGACCCGGAAGGAAAGGCCGTTGCGCTCTACGCGGGCGAGGGGCATCGCGGGGAACTCGACACGACCATCGCGAAGCTCATCGCCTATCACTCGGCCAACGGTACGCTCGATCGCACGCCGCTCAAACTCGGCCTGGAACGCCACAAGCTGGCGGCCACTCCGCTCAAGTTTCCGGGGAAGGTCTTGGCGGATGAGAAGGGCGGGCGGCTCTTCATCGCCGACAGCAACCATAACCGCATCGTGATTTGCACGCTGGCCGGCAAGCTGATCGATGTCGCTGGTGCGGGTCCGGCCGGAGAGAAGAACGGTTCGTTCGACTCGGCCACTTTCCATCATCCGCAAGGCATGGCGCTCGACGGTGACAAGCTGTATGTGGCCGACACCGAAAACCATTTGATCCGAGTGCTCAATCTCGACAAGCGAACGGTCGTGTCGCTGGCCGGCACGGGACGTCAGGCACCCGGACACGCGGTGGGCGGCCACCTTCACGCAGTCGCGATCAGCAGCCCGTGGGACGTGCTGCTCTCCGGTCGAACGCTCTATGTCGCCATGGCCGGGTCGCACCAGATTTGGTCGACCCGCCTGGGAACCGACACAATCCACGTTCTGGCGGGGACGGGAAACGAGAACATCGTGAACGGCCCACGAGATGAAGCGGCCTTTGCACAGCCATCGGGCCTGGCCACCGACGGTCACAATCTGTATGTCGCCGACAGCGAGGGCTCCGCGATCCGCAAGATTCCCTTTTCCCGCTCGGAGCCTGTCACAACACTGGCCGGCACGTCGGATCTGGCGGGCGGCCGCTCGCTGTTTGAGTTCGGGGACGTCGACGGCACGGGCTCGGGCGCCCGCTTCCAGCACCCGCTGGGTCTGGCGTATCATGACGGGCGGCTTTTCGTGGCCGATACCTACAATCACAAGATCAAGAGCGTCGACATCACCACGGGCGAAGTCAAGACGCTATTCGGCAGCGGCAAGCGGGGCGACAGCGTCGAGCCGCCAGAATTTGCGGAACCCGGCGGCCTCTCAGTTGGTGCCGGCAAGCTCTATATCGCCGACACGAACAATCACGTCATCAAGGTGGCCGACCTGGCAACGGGGCACCTGACGACCCTGTCGATCGATGGGTTGAAGCCGCCCAAGCCGGCGGCGCCCGAAGAGAAAGAGCAAGACGAAGCGTTGCCCGCCTCGGCCGCTAAAGTCGAGACGCAACGAATCGCCCCGGGCGATACATTGCGACTCGAGTTCTCGTTCAACCTGCCGGCCGGGTACAAGCTCAACGAATCGGCTCCCGCCTCGTTCCGCTTGCGTGCCAGTTCGCCGACGGATTTGATCGCTCCGGCCGAGTTGGCCAAGCATCATCGGGCTTCGCTCGCGGCGCACAAAGCGGTGGTGAGCCTTCCGCTCGCGAAAAAGTCGGGCAAGGCGGTGTTCGATGCGTCGCTCTCGTTCACGTATTGTCGTGACGGCGTCGGCGGAGTGTGCAAGCTCGGGTCCGCCCATTGGACGATCCCACTCGAGGTAGCGACCGATGCGAAGCAAACGGCCGTGAACTTGACCGCTGCCGTGCACGAAAAGTGATTGTCCCCAGCTCAGCGGAGCCCCAGTTACCGGAGATTGATCGGGTCGACGTCGATCGTCCACTCGGTCTCGCTGCGGGCCGGCAGTTGCGGCGCGATTTGCCGCCAGAGTGCACGGACCGCGTCACCATCCGGGCCGGCCAAAAGGATATGAAAGCGAAAGTGCCCCTTGATCCGCGCCACGGGGGCTGGTGCGGGGCCCAGGATGCGTAGGCCGGCCCCGGTCGCTTGCGACGTCTTCGCGCACAAGTCGGCGATTCGCTTCGCGTCGTCGCGAACCAAATCGGCGTTGGCACCGCGGACGATCACGCGAATAAACGAGTGGGAGGGGGGCGCCAGCATCGCGCGGCGATGTTTCCATTCGTGGCCGACGAAAGTCCCATAATCGTGCTTTGACGCCAGCACGATCGCCGGCTCCTCGGGAGCCCAGGTCTGTACGAGCACGCGTCCGCCCCGCGCACTGCGTCCCGTCCGTCCGGCGACCTGCGAAATCAATTGAAACGTCCTCTCGGCCGCTCGGAAATCGGGCTGGTGCAGAATTGTGTCGGCATTCACAACGCCGACGAGCGTCACGTTGGGAAAATCGAGTCCCTTGGCGATCATTTGCGTGCCGAGCAGAATCCGCGCGTCTCCACGGCGAAATTCTTCGAGCGCCAGGTCGTGGCTGCCGCGTTTCCTCATCGAATCGCTGTCCATGCGGAGACAGCCGACGCCGGGAAACTTGCCTCGCACTTCCTGCTCCAGCCGCTGCGTGCCAATTCCCACGTAGCGCAGGCCGGGTTTGCTGCACGAGGGACAAAATGCGGGAGGCGTCGCCTCGAAGTCGCACACGTGGCACAGGGCCTTTTGCCGATCCTTGTGCCAGGTGAGCGTGATGTCGCAGTTGGGACATTTCAC
>CAYWOV010000537.1:0-3660 GCA_964459965.1 uncultured Planctomycetaceae bacterium
CCCAGAGGGCCATGCGCGTCATAACCGCCCCGACCAGCGCCGTGAACCGGCTGGCGACACACTCCCCACTGCGAATCGTTAGCCGCGTTCGGCCGATTCGGCCGATTGACTCGTCCTGAGCCAGTCTCGGCTGCCTTTGCGGACGCCTTCCGTCCACTCGCAAGGGCTAGCCATTCGCAACACCCCAACGTAGGGAATGGGGGCCAAGCGTTTCGACGCCCAAACGGCATCGACGAGTCGACCCGACTCAGAGACGCTTTTAGCCTTGTTTGACGCACGTTCCCGCTGATTTCGACGGGAATCCGCGCGAAGTTGCCCCCACGAGATACGCGAGTGGCCTCAGGCCACATCGCCTTCAAAAGGGGATTCCCGGGCCTGCCAAGGCTGCCGGCACAAAGTTTGCCGCGGTCTTATCCTTTTGCGGCGCGAAGCACGTAGATTAGGAAATCTCCCTCGCTCAACCCCTCATTCTCCGGGCCCCCCGCCGATGCGTCACCTTGGGAGCGTTTGTTGATGGCCAGGGACAGCGAAAAACATGCCGACGCCTTGCGCGAATCTGAATCGCACTTCGCGCACCTGGTCGCCGGTGTGAAGGACTACGCCATCTGCCTGCTCAGCCCCGAAGGGATCGTCAAGACGTGGAATGCGGGCGCTGAAAGCATCAAGGGGTACGCCGCCGAGGAAATCATCGGCCAGCACTTTTCCAAGTTCTACACCGAGGAGTCGATTGCCTCCGGCTGGCCCGAGCACGAATTGGCCGCCGCGGCCCTTGAAGGCCGCTTTGAAGACGAGGGTTGGCGGATTCGCAAGGACGGCAGCCGGTTCTGGACGAACGTGGTCATCACCGCGCTCAACACGCCCCATTGGCAGCTCGCCGGTTTCCTCAAAATCACGCGCGACCTGACGGAACGCAAGGCGGCCGAAGAGACGCTCCGCCTGAGCGAGGAGCGTTTTCGCCTGCTCATCGAGGGAGTCAAGGAATACGCCATCTTCATGCTCGACCCCCAGGGGCACGTGATGAGTTGGAACAGCGGGGCCGCGCGAATCAAAGGCTACGCGGCGCGCGAGATCATCGGCCAGCACTTCTCGGCTTTTTACACTTCGGAAGATGTGGAGTCCGGCAAGCCGGCCCGGGAGCTGGAGATCGCCCGGCAGACAGGCAGCGTCGAGGACGAGGGCTGGCGCGTCAAAAAGGACCGCTCGCTGTTTTGGGCCAACGTCGTCATCACGGCGATCTACGACGAAGATCGGACGCTCGTTGGTTATGCGAAAGTCACCCGCGACTTGACCGACAAGCGCAAGACCGACGCGCTGCAGTCGGCCGACCGCCAAAAGAACGAGTTCCTGGCGATGCTCGCGCACGAGCTGCGAAATCCGCTGGCTCCCATCAGCAATGGCCTGCATCTCTTGAAACTGGGAGATATCGATCCAAGCACGGTGCAGCAGACCACCGCCATGATGGAACGGCAGGTCGACCATCTCGTCCGCCTGGTCGACGATCTGCTCGACGTGTCGCGCGTGATCACGGGCAAGCTGACCTTCAAGAAAGAGCCGGTGGACCTGGCCGACGCGGTCCACCGCGCCGTCGAGGAAAGCCAGTCAATGATCGATGCCCACGGCCACGAGTTGATGCTCTCGGTTCCCGCGCGTCCCATTATCGTCGACGCGGACGTGCATCGCCTGGCACAGGTCATCACCAACTTGCTGGAAAATGCCGCCAAGTACACCGAAAAGCCCAGTCGGATCTGGCTCTCCGTTGAACGTGGTGCGGACGAAGCGGTGATCCGCGTCCGCGACGCGGGAATCGGCATCGCCCCGCAGTTGCTGCCAAACGTCTTCAACCTGTTCGTCCAGGCGGATGATTCGCTGGCCCGCACGAAGGGCGGCCTGGGCATCGGCCTGAACGTGGTAAAACGCATCGTCGAATTGCACGGAGGAAGCGTCGGGGCTGCGAGCGCCGGCCTCGGCCATGGCAGCGAATTTACCGTCCGTCTTCCGGTTTCCAAAAGGACCGTTGTGGTCACGGAGGCAAAGACCTCTTCCCGCGGCGAGCAGCCCAAAGCGCCTCGCCGCAAGATTCTCGTCGTGGACGACAACGTGGATGCGGCCGTGACAATCAGCGCGCTGCTCAAGGCCTGGGGCCATCAGGTTCAAGCCGTCTACAGCGGACAGTCGGCCTTGGAAGCGGTGCGCAACTTTCGGCCGGAGATCATCCTGCTCGATATCGGCCTGCCCGGGATGAGCGGCTACGAGGTGGCCAAAAACCTGCGCGCGGAACCGGCGGCACAGGGCATCATCATCGCCGCGCTCACGGGCTACGGTCAGGAAGCGGACCGCCAGCGATCGTGGGAATCGGGTTTCGATTACCACCTCACCAAGCCGCCCGATCCCACCATTCTGGAATCCCTGCTCGCCTCGCCACAACTCCGCGCTCGGGGAGCATCCTACGCCGGCGAAAACAATTGACGGCTGACGAAACGTCGCGAACGGCCCGGCGCCCGGCTCCGCCATCGAGACGAGTTTTGTGATGCCCGCGATACTTTGCGGATTCGCTCGGTAACGCGGTCGCCATCGTCCGCCCTTTTCTGCGCCCGACATTCCGCGTCCCGGACCGCTTGACACTACGAACATATTCGTTATGCTGGCGTACGAACTTATTCGTCTCCAAGGATTGAAGGACGCCATGCCGAGGAATCCGTCCAGTCAGCTCAACGACGTGGAACTGGCCATTCTCCGCGTGATTTGGAACCAGAAAGCCTGCACCGTGCGCGACGTGCACGAGGCGCTGCAGCCCGAGCGCAAAACGGGCTACACCAGCACGCTCAAAATGATGCAAGTCATGGTCGAAAAAGGACTCCTCAAGCGGGACGACTCGGAACGCCCGCAGCTCTATCGGCCGGCCGTCCCCGAAGAACAAACCCAGAAGAAAATCGTCCGCGACCTCGTGCAAAAGGTCTTCGGCGGCTCGGCCCGCAAGCTGGTGATGCAGGCCGTGCAGAGCCAGAAGATCAGCCGCGAGGAGCTGGCTGAAATCCGCCACATGCTCGAAACGCTCGAAAAGGGCAAACCATGAACCTCCTGCAAGCGCTTGCCGACTCGCCGGTGATTCAACGATTCGGTTGGACTCTATTGCACTCGTCCTGGCAGGGGCTGGCCGTGGCGATGGGCCTGGCCTTCATCCTTCCCGGGATTCGCAAGCGTGGAGCCTGCGCGGCGTACGCCGCCTGCCTTGGAGCCTTGTTGCTGATGATCGTCGTGCCGGCGATCACGTTTTTCGTGGTCCCCGTCGAAACCGCGCCGATCCGCACCACGCCGGCCGCGTCCGGGCCGACCATCGTGGGCTCTGTCTCGTCGCCAGGGCCTGTCTCATCGGCGGGTACGGTGCCGATCTTTTCGCCCCTCTTGACGACCGACGGACCACCCGTCGTGGACTCTGCATTAGCCTTGGACCGCGCGACTTCAGAGACAAGCGTCCCGAAGCGCGTTTATGTCGCGCACGTCGTTCGGCCGGGAACGGTGCGAACCGTGCCAGCCGCACCGAGAAATCTTGCCACGCCGCAGGTTGCCGCCGCTCCACTGCCGACAATCAGCCAGGGAATCGCCTCGTGGTGGCGAAAGATTTCCGGGACTGTCTCCGCGCGCGCTCCTTTGTTCGTCGCC
>CAYWOV010000538.1:0-3656 GCA_964459965.1 uncultured Planctomycetaceae bacterium
TGTAGCCCTCTTCCTTGACGCTTCCGATCTGCGGAATGGCATTGAAGGCGATCGGGTGCGCGAAAGCCTTGTACTTGTAGGCGTGGCCGTTGAGGGCAGCCCGGGTCCCTTCCAGGAGATCGGCGTTCCCCTGTAGGCCCGCTCCGCTCACCGCCTGGTACGTGCTGACAATAACGCGGCGCACGCGGGCCGCATCGTGCAGCGGCTTGAGCGCCAGGGCCATCTGGGTGGTCGAGCAATTGGGACTGGAGATGATTCCCGTCGCAGCCAACGCCGCCTGGGGGTTGATTTCTGGAATGACAAGTGCGACGTCTGGACGCATGCGGAAATAACCGGATTCGTCAATCACTGTGGCTCCGGCTGCCACCGCCGCTGGCAAATAATCACGGGCCACGTCGTCGGGCGTTGACGAAATGACAAGATCGCCACTCTCGAAGGAGTCAGGCGTCAGCTCTTCAACGGTATGTTCCCGGCCCTTGAAAATGATGCTCGTTCCGGCACTCCGCTTGGAAGCAAGGAAGCGGAAACGGCGGGCGGTAAAGTCCCGCTCCTGCAGCAATTGCACAATAATACGGCCAACCGCACCGGTGGCGCCGACGACAACGACAGTCTCAAACACCGAAAACTCTCCCCATTTCATTCCCGATCTTAAACGCGGCTTCAATCTTAAAGCTTAGCCCAAAGGGCAGCAATCGCTTCCGACAAGCGACTGCGTGGTCGGGTTCGGCTGCATTTGGAACGCAATCTCGAAGAAAAGTCCGCGAACACTGCGGACACAACCGCATTTCCTCGACGGTTCGCCGACTTGACCGGTATACTTTTTTGCGATGGGTCAATTGGCGACGATCGAACAATGCAATCGACAGCGACGGATCTTGGCTGATGAAAATACTGGTGGTTGGCAAGGGAGGCCGCGAACACGCCCTCGTTTGGAAACTCGCACGCTCCCCGCTCGTGACCGATGTTTTTTGCGCGCCGGGCAATGCCGGCACGGCGATTGACGGAAAAAACGTTGATATTAATCCAAACGACGTTTCCCGCCTGTTGAAATTTTCGCGGACGGAAAGAATCAATCTAACGGTCATCGGGCCGGAAGCTCCGCTCGTGGCCGGCATGGTCGATGCTTTCGAGGATATGGGTTTGCTTGTCTTTGGACCCACGCGATCGGCGGCCGAATTGGAAGGCAGCAAGGCGTTCGCCAAGGACTTCATGCGCTTGGCGAATGTCCCAACGGCCGATTATGCAGTCTTTGACGATGCGGCCTCGGCGGCGGCGCATGTCGAAGAACGCACCGAGCGGCCCCTCGTCATCAAAGCCGACGGCCTTGCGGCTGGAAAAGGAGTCGCGGTTTGCCCTACGCGGCAGGCGGCGCTGGCTGCCATCCGCAACATGATGGTCGAGAACGCGTTCGGCGACGCCGGCAAGCGGATTGTGATTGAAGAGTGCTTAGTCGGCCAGGAGGCAAGCATTCTGGCCATCGTCGACGGCAGCACAATCGTGCCACTCGAACCTGCGCAAGACCACAAGCCGGCTTTCGATCACGACCAGGGACCGAATACAGGCGGGATGGGCGCGTACTCGCCGACGCCGCTGATCACGCCTCAGCTCTTGGACGAAATCATCGAAAAAGTGCTCGTTCCCACGGTCCACACGATGAAGCGAGAAGGCCGTCCGTTCCGCGGCATTCTCTATGCGGGACTGATGATCACGAGCCAGGGTCCGAAGGTCCTCGAATTCAATGTCCGCTTGGGAGATCCCGAAACGCAACCAGTTTTGATGCGTCTGAAGAGCGATCTTGCCGAGCTTCTTTTCGCCGCGGCGGAAGGGCGTCTAAAAAAACTGGGACCGCTCGAGTGGGACCCGCGCCCGGCCGTTTGCGTGGTGATGGCTGCCGAGGGCTATCCAGGCCCATACAAAACGGGTCAACCGATCCGCGGCTTGCAAGAGGCGGGAAGAATTTCCGACGTCAAAGTCTTCCACGCAGGCACAACGCGCTTGGGCGATCAGGTCGTGACCGACGGCGGACGCGTCCTCGGCGTCACCGCCCTCGGCAACACGATCGCCGACGCAAAACTCCGGGCGTATCAGGCGGTTAAATGCATCCGTTGGGAAGGCGCTTGGTGCCGGAAGGATATTTCGGACAAAGCGCGGCTCACCTGATTTAGCGGTGACACGGCGAGGACTCTGCGTGGGAATACGCCGCGCGGATCAGAATGACGCGGGCGATTCTTTCGTCAACTTGCCCTTGCGGCTCCGTCTTGTAACAAAGGCGTGGCGGCTCCCCATTTGCCGCTGAAGGCGATGTCGGACAGAGGTTTGCGGGACCGCGGCGCCGTCTCGCGGGCGCGGAGCCGCTCTGGCAAATCGCTGACTTCGCCCGGATAGCCGATCGCGAGCATTGCTAACGGCTCTTGTCCCACGGGGATTTCGTATAGCTCGCGTGCTCGCTCGGGAAGGAAGCCGGCCATTTGATGGACAACTAGGCCCATTGCCTGGGCTTGGAGCACGAGGTTTTCAGTCGCCAAACCGACGTCGTGAAATGCGTGCCGGTTCGGTTCGCCATTGTGCGCAAAGTGGGTGGCCGCCACGGACAAAAGCAAGAGAGGCGCTCGCTTGGCCCACGCGTTGCCTTCGACTAAACAGCTCGCCAAACGCGCGAATTCCTCAGGCTCGTCCTTCGTCGCCACCAAATACGTCCAGGGCTGCCCGTTATAGGACGACGGAGCCCAGCGTGCCGCCTCCAGAAGGCTGCGTATCTTTTCCGGCTCGACGCTACGTTCGGCGAAGGCCCGCGGGCTCCAACGTTCGCTGATAAACTCGTGCAACGGCGACGAACTCTCGGCCGGCTTGCGCATCGGAGATTCCCTGCCAGCAAGTGCTCTCAGCAGTAACTGCCGGAATCTTGACGCTCTGCCGACCGGCGTGCAAGTGGACAAACCTGAGTCTTGACGGGCGAAAAAGGGAGCGTGCAAAGCATCCGCTTTTTTTCATCCGCCCTGCATCGCTCGCGACTCATTCTCCCATCAGGCCGCGGGCGAGTTTGTCCAGAGCGTCGCTCTCGATCTGGCGGACGCGCTCCCGCGTCAGCCCCAACGTCTCGCCGATTTCCTTCAACGTGCGCGGCTCGGAGTCGTCGAGGCCGAATCGCATCCGCAAGATCACCGCTTCCCGCGAATCCATCTTACCGAGCATCTGGAAGACGTGTTTCAGATTGTCGCTTTCGACCATTTCGTCTTCGGGCGCCTTCACGCGCTCGTCCGCGATCATTTCGCCCAACGACCAGCCGGCTTCCGACTGATCGGTCTGCGGGGCCGAGTTATAGAGCTGGATGGCGAGCTTGACGATCCGCAACTTCTTTTTCGGCAACCCCAGCTCGGCTGCCACTTCTTCGACGGTCGGCGTGCGGCCCAGCACATCGTGCAGCCGGGCCGTCGCCCGCCGCCACTTTGAGAGCAGCTCAACCATATACGCCGGGATTCGAATCGTTTTGGCCGAGTTGACGAGGGCCCGCTTGATCGATTGCTTGATCCAATAGCTCGCGTACGTGCTGAAGCGGGTGTTCATCGCCGGGTCGAAACCCTCGACCGCCCGCAGCAAACCAAGGTTGCCTTCCTCGATCAGGTCTTGCAGCGGCAGGCCTTTGCCCGTGTAGGCGC
>CAYWOV010000539.1:0-3651 GCA_964459965.1 uncultured Planctomycetaceae bacterium
AGTTCGTCATGCAGGCGCAAGTTGTAGCTATTCGGATTGAGCTGCGCCTCGTCAAACGGTTGGATGACGATGTCGCGGCCCAAGCGAGCCCGGATCTCATTGCCGCTCAGAATCATCGAATTTGGTCGCCGCCTCGCTGCAAAGACCCGCGGGCTAGCCGCCATTGCGCCCTTGATTCAACCACATTAGCGGCCGCGATTTCGCCGTGCAATGTGACGAAGGGAATGAGCGTCGAAAGTCATTTAAGCGGCGGCAGCCCGACTCGGCGACAGCAGCTCAACAGCGAACATTCCAGGCACTTGGGCCGCCGCGCGATGCAGATTCGACGACCGTGATGGATCAAACGGTGAGAGAAATTGACCCACTCGCTTTGCGGAATGAGTTCCATCAATTCGCGCTCGATTTGCTCGGGCGACGTGCTCTTGGTGAGGCCCAACAGGGCCGTAATCCGCTTCACATGAGTGTCGACCACGACGCCGCTCGGAATGCCCCAAACGGTTCCCAGGACCACGTTGGCCGTCTTGCGGCCCACGCCGGGCAACGTGACCAGGTCATCCAACGATTGGGGAATTTGCCCGCCGAATCGCTCAACGACCCCCTTTGCCATACCTCGTAGGCTGTTCGTCTTGGCCCGAAAGAAACCGGTCGAGCGAATGATCTCCTCGAGATCCGACTGTGTGGCCGCGGCCAGCGACTCGACGTCGGGGTACTTGGCAAACAGAGTCGGCGTCACCATGTTGACCCGTTCGTCAGTGCACTGGGCCGAAAGAATCGTCGCCACGAGCAACTCGTAGGCCGACGCGTGCTTGAGCGCGCAGGTCGCGTCGGGATAGGTCTTGGCGAGTGCCCGCAGAATTTGACGTACTTGCGCGTGCAGGTCGGCCGGCACGGGCATTTTTCTCGGCGCCTTCGAGAGGGCTTGGCCGTTGCCTGGACGATCAACTTTCTTGGGGCCTTGGGCCGGTTTGGACGCCGGCGACTTGTTCGTTGCCGTTCTTGGGGCTTTTCGATCCTTAGCCTCGATCAGCTTGGCCATTTCACGACATCCAATCGTTGCAACAATGGGCACAATCACTAGTGGGCAGTTTGCCGGTCGGCGGATAAGATTCTAATCAGACAGGGGCGATTTTCCTCCCCGCTTCCGTTACGGCTAGAAGCGATCGCTGCATGAGTGACTATCCGGAGAAGTATCTGGAAGGCATCCGCCTCTTCAATGAGGAGGACTTCTTCGAATGCCACGAAGTCCTTGAGGACCTTTGGCAAGAGACGTTGGGAGCGGAGAAGAAATTTTACCAAGGCTTGATTCAGGCGGCTGTCGCACTGTTTCACTTTGGCAACGAAAACTTGGGGGGCGCCCGCAAACTCTACCAGGCGGCCCGCGAAAAGCTTGATCCGTATCGGCCGGTTTACCAGGGAATTGACGTGGATAAGTTTCTGGCCGAGATGAAACATTGCTTTCAGGAGCTGCTGGAATCCGCTCAAACCTACCCTGCCGGCGTAGAATTAAGTGACGAAAGGATTCCGAAGGTTCAACTGTCGAGCCGCGAGGAAATACCATGAGCAAGCCGTTCGACGTTCGCGAGCAGCTTGCGGCATTCACAGGCTGCGCGCCGCTCTTTCCGTTGCCCAATGTGGTCCACTTTCCGCATCTCTTGCTGCCGCTGCACATCTTCGAGCCTCGTTACCGGCAAATGGTGGGCGACTCGCTTTCCGGAAGCCGGATGATCGCGATGGCCCTTTTGAAGCCGGGCTGGATCACCACGGAGGGTTCGCCGCCGATCCACGACACCGTTTGCCTCGGCCGCATCACGGCCGAACAGCATGCGCCCGACGGACGCTATTACCTCGTGCTACAGGGACTCTCGCGAGCCCAGATTCTTCGGGAAGACGATTCCGACCGCCCCTACCGAGTTGCCGAGTTGACCCTGCATCCCGATCCGGAGACGACGGTGTCCGAAGTAGCCGCCGCCGCGCAGCGTCGCCGACTGATCGGCGCGTTTCGCAAACTCTTTCCGCGGCATGATCTCGATAAGGTCCTGAAGCGGGCGATTGCCGAAGCGGTTCCGCTGGGAATCTTGTGTGACGTGCTGACCGACGCGATGGCGCTTGACGCACAGGATGTCCAGAAAGTCCTGGCTGAGTTCGACATCAGCAAGCGCTGCGGACTGGTGCTGCGGTTAATTCACAGCAAGCTACGGCAAAAGACAAAGCCCGTGCGGGCGGCCTGGCCACCCGAGTTCAGCCTGAACTAACGCGGAAAGAGGCGGCAAAATTGCGCCTCGGTGCGGTCGTCAAGCCGTCGCCGTTGGGACAGAGGCTTAGGTGTCGGCTATAATCGAGACACCCGCCGCGGACCCGTAAGAGCCCGCAATTTTCCGACGATCAGGCCGCGTTGGCCCGCCAGGTTTCCGTCCATGTTTTTGCGACGAATCATCAGCGCCACGGCCCTGCTCCTTGTTGCCGGGTCGGCTTCTATGCACCACGCCGTGCGGGCAGGCGACGTCGATTTCAGTCGCGACATTCGACCCATCCTGTCGCGGAACTGCTTCGACTGCCACGGGCCCGATTCAAAGCAGCGGAAGGCCGACTTGCGATTGGACACCAAGGCTGGCGCATTCGCCGACCTCGGCGGACATTTTGCCTTCGTCGCGGGAAAACCAGATGACAGCGAAGCGCTGCGTCGAATGACGTCTGCCGATCCGGATGAACGCATGCCGCCACCTAAAACGGGCAAGAAACCGTCTGCAGCGCAAATCGACTTGATTCGCCACTGGATCGCTGAGGGCGCGAAATGGTCTGAGCATTGGTCGTATGTGCCACCGCAACGTCCGGCCGTCCCTGCAACCCGCAACGACAGTTGGTCGCGAAATGCGATCGACCGATTTGTCAAAGCGCGCCTTGAGCAAGAGAAAGTCGCACCGTCGGGGGAAGCGGACAAGGTCACTCTGCTCCGCCGCCTGTCGCTCGACCTGATCGGCTTGCCGCCCACTGTCGACGAGGTGGTCGCCTTTCTCGCCGACTCGAGCGCCGGGGCGTATTCTCGGCAAGTCGATCGATTGTTGGCCTCGCCGCATTATGGCGAACGCTGGGGCCGGCTCTGGCTCGATGCCGCACGATATGCCGACTCCGACGGTTACGAGAAAGACAAATCGCGACAAGTCTGGTTCTATCGTGATTGGGTGACCGGCGCGCTCAATCGCGACCTTCCCTACGACAAATTCATCGTGGACCAGATCGCCGGCGACGAATTACCCAACCCAACGCAGGACGAGATTGTCGCCACCGGTTTTCTGCGGAATTCGATGCTCAACGAAGAGGGAGGCGTCGATCCCGAGCAGTTCCGCATGGAGGCGATGTTTGATCGCATGGACGCCATCGGCAAGAGCGTCTTGGGCCTGACGATCCAGTGTGCCCAGTGTCACAACCACAAGTACGACCCGCTTACGCAGGAAGAGTACTACCGGCTCTTCGCCTTCCTCAACAACGACTACGAAGCCAACGTCGCCGTCTACACACCCGACGAACAGCGACGCCGTGCGGATCTGTTTCGTCGCATCCACGAAATCGAGGCGGGCTTGCAGCACCATGTTTCCGATTGGCCGGAGCGCATGGCCCGTTGGGAGGAAAGTGTCTGCAATGACCAGCCCGTTT
>CAYWOV010000540.1:0-3651 GCA_964459965.1 uncultured Planctomycetaceae bacterium
AAAACGTCGTGATGAAATCGAAACAGAATTCACACGGCGTATGGCCGATCATCACTGCGTTGGCGTAATTGCCCGAGAGCACGTCGTCCTGAAGTTTAAGTTGTTCGTACAGATCCTGTGCGGAGACGGGTGCTGCGGGAGGCGGCGCCGGTTGCCCCGCCGGTCCGTTCGGAATGATCGGCGCCCCGTATTTGGCTTGGTAATTATTCAAGTTATCGGTGAGCGCCCCGATAAATTGGGCGACGACCCCCGGGGGCAGAACAATCCGGGCCGCAACTTGCTGTGGTTGCGACATGCGAAGCAAAAAATCGAGGATGAATTCGTGGGCCCCCTGCACCACCACCGCCCCGGTACTGAAGACGCCGCGGGCCACTCGCTCCGGAACGACGGCACTCACCTGAGAGTGTTGGATCTCCTCGCAGTACGGACCCTCCTCGTCGGGAGGCCCGGGGGCCTTGGAGGGATCGTCCGGCAACCGTGAGTCAGTCATCGCGGCAGGACCAAGCGGCGGCAATCCCTGAACTGGGATGGGCCTGGAGATGGAACCCCGCACACCTGTCGGTTACGGCGTGGGGCGAACGCGTTTGCGGACGTCGGTTTCAACGGCGCCGAACGCGGTTTCATGCCGCTGGAGAGCGACTCCCAGCGCATGGATCAGCCGCTTGGCCGTGTAATGATTCATGATGATTCGTTGCGAGACCCGAACCGTGGTATCGCCGGTGGCGTACGGATGCGGATTGAGGCCGAGGTCCAAGATCAGCTCTTCGGGCGTGCTGGATACCCGGCAGAAATTCGCATAGCCGGCCGTGCATTGAGAATCGTCGACGTGAATCGTTGCCTGCCCAGCCGGTTCGCCGCCGGTCGGTAGTGCGACCGCCGACTGTCCACCCGCGGGCTCCGCCGGGGCGACCTTCGCTTTTTCGATTGCCATTTGTCCCTTTCGGATCGAAAGACGACTCCCGAACGAGCCATCTTGCCGCGACCAGCGGCTGGGTGATCCCGATGCAGTGAGCGCGCCGGGCTCATTGGATAAAGAAGCCGCGCTTGATTTATAACACTGCAGCGCGCTGGATTCAACGGGCCAAATTTGGCCCGCGAATCCAGCGCGCTGCGGGTATTCGACGGTGATTATAGATCGCCGATCTTATCGGCGGTTAATTACTTGCGTCTTTCCGTGCGCGGCGCCCTCTGCCTTGCTGGAGCTGCTTCACATCAAAGAGCTTGCCCTTCATCTCGGTAAATTTGGCCTGCTGGTCCTTCGTGAGAACTTCGGTGCTCTTTGCGGTGAGCTCCTCGCGCATCTCGGTCATTTTCGCCCGCATGGTCGACCGATCTCCGGAGGCAAATGCTTCCCGCATCTTGTGGCGCATGTCGTCTCCCAGCTTCTTGATCTTGTCCTGCTGTTCTTTCGTGAGATCAAGGGCTTTCGCGACGTCGGCATCCTGAAAAGCCTGTGGCCCGGCGACTTGAAGGGCAATTTCGTGAAGGCGGGTTTGCTGCGTCTTATCAAGGATCTCGTTCAGCTTGGGCATGAACTTATCCTTCACGTTTTTCTGAATAGTGGCCATCTGCGCTTCCCGCTTTTCCCGTTCTTCTGCGGAGGCATCGCCCGAGGGCGCGCCAGTGAGGCCGGCGCCCTCGCGCTGCTGCTGCAGATCCTCCAGATAGTCTTGCGAAATATCCTTCACCTTTGCCGCCTGGTCTTCCTTCAACCCCAAGTCTTTCTGAACTGCCGGGTTGGCGACGATCGCAAGCGGCGAAACACCCTGCCCCATCATTCCCATGCCGCCGCCGCGCCGCCCTTGAGCATGCGCTTGCTGAACGGTCGTGACCGCGAGCAAAATCGCGGCGACGGTAACGCAAACCGACAAACCTTTTCGCATCATGACCTTCTCCTCAGGAATTGTGACTCGAAAGATCGCCTTCAGTCGGGTTCGAAAAACACCCGGAATGCGGCTGAGCATCAAGCCGGGACGACGGCCCGGTGACATCAATCCTTCTGCGGTGATCGCGGCTTCCGACACTATGTGCAAATCGCAGCCGGCATGCAACTTATCTCAAAAAACTCAACGCCGAACCTGAGGGGAAGCTGAAGAGCGGCCTCCGCTGGAAAACCGGACGCGCAACGGTTAGGTCAACCTGAAAGAATCAAATTCTGGTCGGACCATCCGCTCAACTAGAGCCGGAAGTGGAACGTGCGGCGGAAATATCGCCAGATCCAACCGGCCGCAGATCGACGTGCCACGGTTACCCGCGCGCGCCCGCGCATTCCGGACCGCAGAAGATCCGTGTCGCCATCGAGCCGAACCGTGGCCTGATAAAGGCTGCTGCTGGGGCGCTCGTGGCCCTGCTTATCGGTCACCGTGGTCAGTTCGCCTCCCGCTTTGTTCGACAAAGTTTCTGGAGCGATTTCGGATTCGCGCTCGGAAATCTTTTCGATCTTTCCCTCGTATGTGGTATCGGCGAGGTGCTCGAGTTTAATCTGGACGTCCTGTCCGACGCTGAGGTCGTCGCGGTCTCCCTGGTCGATGTAAAGGATTGCGTCGCACGTTTCTTTGGGTGCAATTGCGAGAATGGGCGAGCGCTCCGTCAAATAGCAGCCGAAGTTCGCCGGATCGAGCGGCGTGCCGTACCAGCGACTCAGCTGTCGCCGGGAATCATCGCGCGCCGGTTCGGGCACGCGCGGCGGGGCGACGACAATCCCATCGCAGGGGGCTCGAATTTCGAGCTGTGATAGCTCACGCTCGCGGTCGGCGAGCTGCTTTTCAAGTCCTTCCAGCACTTGCCGCGCGACTTGTTCCTGTGCCTGATCCTGCAAAGCGACGTCGAGTCCGACATCTTTCTGCTGCAGGTTGCGCTCCATTTCGAGAGAGCGTCGTTTTTGCTCTTTTTCGTCGTTGGCGAGTCGAATCAAGAGTTGCCCCTTGGTGACGTGTGCACCCGGCGCGACGTGGACTTCGGTCACCCGCCCGGGAGTCGTGGCGTAAACTTTGGCAACCTCGGTCGGCTCGATAAGGAAGGCCGTCTCGTCGTGCAAGGGAAGCGGAATGGCAAGAGCTGCAATGATAATCGTGGCCACCACCGCTCCGGTAATTCCCATCTTGCGATAGTCCAAGGGATCGCTCCTGGGAGCTGAGACAATTTTGTACACGGTGTAGATCCCGTTCCCGATCATGGCCGCCAAAGACGCGACCGCCAGCGTGATGCCGATGCTCTGTAAATCATACGGCTTGAGCACGCGGTACAGAAAGACGGTGATGCCAAAGACGATCACCCAGCGATAAATGGCGGCGGCGATCGCAAAGATCTCGAACCACAGCCGCCCCGTCTCGGGCATGAAGGGGTCCGGGTGTTGTTCGATGCCGAGACAAAACCAGCCGAATCGCTCCGTAATCATTTTGTCGGATTTCGGACGCAGGTTCGGGATCTCGAGGAAGTCGGCCAGCATGAAGTAGCCGTCGTAGCGCATGAGCGGGTTGGCGTTGAAAATGACCGTGGAAACCGTGGAGACGAAAAAGATATTGAGACACAGATAGTGCAAAAGGCCCGCGCTGGTATTCCACCAAACGAAAATTGCCACGGCTGAAAGCACCGTCTCCACGTACATTCCCGCGGCACCAATGATGATGCGATGCCATTTGTTCCGCATCA
>CAYWOV010000541.1:0-3646 GCA_964459965.1 uncultured Planctomycetaceae bacterium
AGTTTGATGACGTGCAATGACGAATTCGGGTCCGACGCGATCGACTTCTTCAACGCGATCACCGGCTTCTCGATGCCGCAACGGTTCCGCAAAATCGACGCGGCCCCGATCGGGCTCCGCGAGCGGATCGTCGAGATGATCGACGCCGAGACCGAGCGCAAGAACCACGGTCAAAAGGCCCGCATCATTGCCAAGCTCAATTCGCTTGTGGATCCAGAGATTATCGAAGCGCTGTACCGAGCCTCGGCCGCCGGCGTCGAAATCAAGCTCAACATTCGCGGCATCTGCTGCTTGAAGCCGGGCGTGCCGAATTTGAGCAAGAACATCGAGGTGGTCAGCATCATCGATCGGTTCCTGGAGCATTCTCGCATCTTATATTTCCATCACGGAGGGGACCGCCGCGTCTTTATCTCGAGCGCCGACTGGATGCCCCGCAACCTCGACCGCCGGGTCGAACTCTTAGTGCCTGTCGAAGATGCGACCCTCAAAGACCGGCTGCTTTTGACGCTCAAGACGTACTTCAAGGACAACGTCAAAAGCCGGCATTTACTTCCGGACGGACATTACGAGCGCGTCATACCTACGGCCAAACGTCCCGCGCTGCGCGCCCAGGAAACTCTCTATCGCCGCGCTTGCGACGCGGTCAGGCGGGCGGAACAATCGCAGCGGACGGTCTTCGAACCGCACCAGGCGCCCGAAAACGGCCATTGAACTCCGCGCGGGCCAGCCGCCAAAACACGACAAGATTCGATTCCATGAAAACTCTCTTGCTTCTCCGCCATGCCAAGTCGAGCCGGGATGAACCGGACCTCGCCGACCACGAGCGGCCCCTCAACGAGCGCGGGAAGCAGGCCGCGAAAGAGGTCGGTCGATTCCTTCGAGACGAAGATCTTGTCCCCGATCTGATTGTGAGCTCGACCGCCGTGCGAGCCCGTAAAACGGCTCAAAAGGCGGCTAAACAGTGCAATTACGAGCGCGCCATCGAATTGGATGAGCAGCTTTACCTGGGTAACGCGCAGACCCATTACAGCGTCGTGCGCAAAGTCGAACCGGGTTGCAAGCGGCTCCTCGTCGTCTGCCACAATCCGGGGATCAGCGATTTTGTGAATCAGATCACGTCGGGCGACGAGGAGATGCCGACGGCGGGGCTAGCGGTCATCCAACTTCCGATCAAGTCTTGGAAAGAACTGACTGCCCGCACTCGAGGCAAGCTCGCGAAATTCTGGCGGCCGCGCGCGTCAAAATGAGTCCGCCATCGATTCGTTGATCGGCGAGCAAGATCACGCGGAATGCGCTTCCGCGGGGACTGTCGTTGTGAAAACGAAACCGTCGGCTTGCGTGTCGACGTGGATCTTGCACCCCTCCGGGAAATTCCCGGCGAGGATCTCGTTGGCCAACGCGTTCTGCAGCCGTTGCTGGATGACTCGCTTGAGGGGTCGCGCCCCGTAAACGGGATCGTATCCCTCGGCGGCGAGCACGTCTTTGGCCGCGGCGGAAACTTCCAACTCGTATCCCTCGTCCTCGAGTTGCTGTTTCAACTTGGCGAGTTGCAAGTCGACGATCTCGCGAATGTCGCCTCGGCTAAGCGGGTGGAAGAAGATCACTTCGTCGATCCGATTTAAGAACTCCGGCAGAAATTCCCGGCGAAGAACCTCCATCACGCGCGTGTGGGTCTCTTTCTCCTGCCCGCGGCCAGCCAGTTCCATGATAATCTGGCTGCCGATGTTCGACGTCATGACGATGATCGTATTGGTGAAATCGACCGTCCGACCCTTGCCGTCGGTTAAACGGCCGTCGTCGAGGACCTGCAACAAAACATTGAAGACGTCGCGGTGGGCCTTCTCGATTTCGTCGAGCAGGACGACGCAATACGGCTGCCTGCGGACAACCTCGGTCAATCGGCCGCCTTCTTCATACCCGACGTAGCCCGGCGGCGCGCCGATGAGGCGGGCAACCGAGTGGCGTTCCATGAATTCGCTCATGTCGATGCGGACCATGTTCCGCTCGTCGTCGAAGAGGAATTCGGCAAGCGCTTTGCAAAGCTCCGTTTTGCCAACACCGGTTGGCCCCAGAAACATGAACGAGCCGATGGGCCGGTTGCGGTCCTGCAGTCCGGAGCGAGAGCGGCGCACGGCATTGGAGACCGCTTCGATCGCCTCGTCCTGGTCGATCATCCGCTTGTGAATCTCCGTCTCCATCCGCAGCAATTTTTCCCGTTCGCCCTGCAACATCCGCGTCACGGGAACTCCGGTCCAAAGGCTGACGACGCGGGCAATGTCCTCGTCGGTCACTTCCTCACGCAACAGTCGCTCGCCCGGCTCTTGGTGTGCCTCGTTGATGTGCTTTTCAAGCTCGGCCAGACTCTTTTCGGCCGTGCGGATTTGTTGTTCTGTTTCGTGTGCGCGGATGTAGTCGTCGTTGAGATTGGTGAGCTGCGCTTTCTTGAACGCTTGTTCGTAAGTGGTGCGGAGCCCATCGATTTCCTCTTTGAGAGGCCGGACTTTCGAAAGCGAGTCCTTCTCGGTCTGCCAGCGGGTCTTGAGCGCGTTGACCTCTTCCTCCCGATCGGCGATTTCGCGTTTGAGTTCTTCGAGACGCTGACGACTTTCAGGGCTTTTCTCACGGTCGAGCGCGGCGGCTTCGATTTGCATCCGCGTCAATTGCCGGGTCGCTTCGTCGATTTCCACTGGCATGGAGTCCATCTCCATCCGCAGGCGGCTCGCCGCTTCGTCGACCAGATCGATGGCCTTGTCGGGGAGAAAACGGTCGTTGATATAGCGGTCGGAAAGCGTGGCGGCGGCGATCAGCGCGTCATCGGTGATCCGCACGCCGTGGTGCGATTCGTAGCGTTCTTTGAGCCCCCGCAAAATCGAGATCGTGTCTTCCACGCTCGGTTCCTGCACGATCACGGGCTGAAACCGCCGCTCGAGCGCCGGATCCTTTTCGATGTATTTGCGATATTCGTCGAGGGTCGTCGCGCCGACGCAGTGTAGCTCGCCACGTGCGAGCGCCGGCTTCAACAGGTTCGAGGCATCCATCGCCCCTTCGGCCGCGCCGGCGCCGACAACGGTGTGCAACTCGTCGATGAAGAGGATGATCCGTCCCTGCGATTCGGTCACTTCGCGGAGGACGGCCTTCAATCGGTCCTCAAACTCGCCGCGGAATTTCGCTCCGGCGACCAATGCGCCCATATCGAGCGCAACAACCCGCTTGTCTTTGAGATTCTGCGGCACGTCGCCCAAGACAATGCGGTGCGCGAGCCCTTCGACGATTGCCGTCTTGCCGACGCCCGGCTCGCCGATCAGCACGGGGTTGTTTTTTCGACGTCTCGAAAGCACCTGGATGACGCGGCGGATCTCTGTATCGCGGCCGACGACGGGATCAATCTTTCCCTGGCGGGCCATTTCGACCAGGTCGGTGGAATACCGCTCGAGAGCCTGATACTTGCCTTCCGGGTTCTGGTCGACCACTTGCTGTGTGCCGCGGACGGTCTTGAGCGCGGCCAGGACATCGGCCTCCCGAATGCCGTTGAGATCGAGAAGTCGCTGGACCTGCTCGCCCGATTGGACCAGCGCCAGCAGCAAATGCTCGGTCGAGACGAAGGCGTCCTTCATCTGATCGGCAAGCTGCTGGGCCTTTTCGAGAA
>CAYWOV010000542.1:0-3646 GCA_964459965.1 uncultured Planctomycetaceae bacterium
TCGAGACGACCTTGCCGGGACCGGCAGGCCGTCCGTTTGCCTTGGTGGATTCGGGTACCAGACCGATCACCGAGTTGTTTTGACCTGCCAGAAATACGGAGCCGTTACAGCGATTGGCGCAATCCTGCCGCCGTCGCTGTTCCTAGCTCTCCCGCCGGTTCGGCCGAAAGGCGATGGTTTACATGTGCGCTGCATGTCGTCTCGATCGAACGGTCCGCGGGCCTGCGGCGATGGCTCTTTTGTCGGCCATATGCTTCGCTTTCTTCTCGACCGGCGCCGCGCCTCCCGCTACGCAGTCACCACTGGCCATTCTGCCGAATTCGATCGTTTTGCGAGGACCGAAGGCGCGACAGGCACTCGTTGTCGAACAAAGTGAGGGGGGACAATTCACCGGTCAGCGGGCCAAGGATGTCGTCTTTGAAACGAGCGACGCCAAGGTGGTGCGGATCAGCAACTCGGTCGCGATTCCCGTCGCCGATGGACATGCAGTCGTCTCCGCGCGGTGGCAAGGCCATGTGGCCAGTGCCGCTGTGACCGTTGAGCAGCAAGAAAGCGGCGCGTCCTGGAGTTTCCGCAACCACGTGCAATCCGTGCTGACAAAGGCCGGCTGCAATTCGGGGGCCTGTCACGGGGCGGTCGCTGGAAAGAACGGTTTCAAACTGTCGCTTCGCGGTTATGACCCCGAGGCTGATTTCTTGATGATCACGCGCCAGTCGCGAGGTCGCCGCATCGTGCCGTCGGACCCGGGACGCAGCTTAGTCCTGCTCAAACCGACTGGTGCCGTGCCGCATAAAGGCGGCCTACGTTTCGCGGTCGACTCGCGCGAGTACCGAGTGCTGGCCGAATGGATTGCCGGCGGTCAGCCGGCTCCGTCGCCAGATGACCCGCGGATCGAGCGGCTCGAAATCCTGCCCGAGCACGTGGTCCTCAAGAAGGGGGCCGAGCAGCAGATGCTCGTGCGGGCTCAATTCACCGACGGGCACAGCGAAGACGTGACGACGTGGGCCAAGTTCACCTCGACCAACCAGACCGTGTGCCAGGTCGACGACGTGGGCAAAGTCAAAGTCACCGGCAACGGCGAGGGATCAGTCGTCGCGTGGTACCTGAGCAAGAACGTCGTTGCCTCGGTGACGGCTCCGTTTGAAAATCGGCTGCGGGCGGAGACCTTCGCCAAGGCCGATCGGCGCAATTTCATCGATGACCAAATTATCGAGAAGCTTCGCAATCGCGACGTTCCGCCGTCGCCCGCTTGCTCGGACGGGGAATTCCTCCGCCGGGCGAGTCTGGACACTATCGGCGTCTTGCCGACGGCCGATGAAGCACGGGCCTTTCTTGCCGATCGCGCCGCCGACAAGCGGGACCGGCTGATCGAACGGCTGCTGAAGCGGCCGGAGTTTGTCGACTACTGGTCGTCCAAGTGGTCGGACCTGCTGTTGGTCTCGAACGCCCGGCTGCGTCCGAACGGCGTCGAGTCATTCTCGAAGTGGATTCGCAAACGCGTGGCGGAGAACGAGCCCTGGGACCGCTTCGTTCGCGAGCTGGTCACGGCACGAGGCAGCGCGATCGAAAACGGAGCGGCGAATTTTTACGCGCTTCACGAGGATCCGCAGGATATGGCGGAGACGGTCTCGATGGCATTTCTCGGCATGTCGATCAACTGCGCCCGCTGTCACGACCATCCGATGGAGAAATGGACCAACGATGATTACTACGGGATGGCCAGCCTGTTTTCGCGGGTCCGCGGCAAGGGCTGGGGCGGCGACATCAATAGCGGCGATGGCGACCGGATCATCTTCGTCGCCGACAGTGGCGAACTGATCCAACCGCGCACGGGCCGGCCACAGCTGCCGCGGCCGCTCGACGGTAAATCGGTCGCGTTCGATGCGCCGGCCGACCGTCGCCAGGCGTTGGCCGATTGGTTGACCGATCCCAAGAATCCGTACTTCAGCCGGGCGGTGGCGAACCGCATTTGGGCCAACTTCATGGGCCCGGGGCTGGTGGAGGCGGTCGACGACATGCGGCTCACCAATCCCGCGAGCAATCCGCCGCTTTTGACCGCGCTTGCCGACGATTTGGCTCAAAACGGATATGACTTGAAGTCGCTCATGCGCCGGATTCTGAGTTCAGCCGCCTACCAGCGTTCAAGCGTAACCGTGCCGGGCAACGAAGGCGACGAGAGGTTCTATTCTCGTTCGTACGCGCGACGCCTCAAGGCCGAAGTGTTGCTGGACGCCGTCTCGCAAGTGACCGAAGCACCCACGATGTTCAACGGCCACCCGAGCGGCACCCGCGCGTTGCAGCTTGCCGACGCGGGCAACGAATCGTACTTCCTGAATGTCTTCGGGCGTCCGGAGCGGCTGATTACGTGCGAGTGCGAGCGGTCGAACGAACCGAGTATGTCGCAAGTGCTGCACATGACCAACGGCGACACGCTCAACGCCAAGATCGAATCGAAGCAGAACCGCATTTCGCGCTTATTGAAAGCCCAGGCGGATGACCGGGCCATCGTGGAGGATTTGTATCTCGCGGCTCTGACGCGAATGCCCACGCCGGTGGAAGAGGGCCGACTTGCGGCCGCGCTGGCCGACGTCGAATCGGGCGATCGCCAGGCGCCGCTCGTCAGCTTGCAAAAGGACATTGCCGATGCGCTGGCGATTAAAGACGTCACGCGCCGCAAAGACGCCCTGGCGCGCCTCGACGCGGCGATGCGCGAAATTCCCGATAAAGCGGCTGCCGCGAGGCGAAAGGCAATCGAGGATCTCTACTGGAGCGTACTGAGCAGCAAGGATTTCTTGTTCAACCACTAGGATGACCCGAGGACCTGTGGGACACCGCACGAAATTGTTATTGGGCGTCACGTTCGCGCTGCTATGCAGCCTGCTGATCCCCCGCGCGCCGGCCGTTGCCGCTTCGGCGCCCGACTACGCACAAGACGTCGCACCGCTTTTTCGCAAATACTGCCTTGGTTGCCACAACTCGCAGGAGGCACAGGGCGGACTGGTGCTTGAGAGCCACGCGCAGACGCTGCATGGCGGCGAGCACGGAGCGATCGTCGTCGCGGGCAACGCCGCGAAAAGCCGCCTGATCCTCGCCTTGGAAAAACGGATCGAACCCTCGATGCCTCCCGAGGGAAACAAGGGGCCTTCTACGGCAGAGATCGCCGTTCTCAAAGCCTGGATTCAGGCGGGTGCGCACGGACCGAAGACTAATTCGACTGCCGTCGCTGAGATCGTGGCGCCGAAAATCGAGCCTGTCGGCAAGCCGCGAAATCCCATTGCCGCCGTCGCTTACGCTCCCGATGGACGATGGATTGCCGCCGCGCGGTACGGTTGCGTCGAGATTCTTTCTGCGGCAGCGCTCGGCAAGCAAGCTCCGTTGCGGACGCTGCAAGGCATTAGCGGCAACGTGAATGGAGTGGGCTTCTCCGCCGACGGCAGCTTGCTGTTCGCAGCCGCCGGAGAGCCTGGTTTATTTGGTGAGCTCTTCATTTGGAACACGGCGGACTGGACTCGTCGGCAATCGATTCGCGGCCATCACGATGCGCTCTTGGCGGCCGCCATCAGTCCGGACGGGAAACTCGTCGCGACGGCCAGTTACGATCAGACAATCCGCTTGTGGGACGCGACGACAGGCAAAGAGTTGCGAC
>CAYWOV010000543.1:0-3642 GCA_964459965.1 uncultured Planctomycetaceae bacterium
GTCCGCACATCGCCGCTGTGACCGAAAGTGCTGGCAGCGTGAAAACGCCACTTGCCGGCTTCAGACGAATGGTCCGGACCCTTTCAGATACGGACCAGTGATTCATCACGTCACGTTGCCGCAAGTCGAGCGTGTCGCAAAGTCCCTCCGCAGCCAACGGGACCAAGCCATTTCCCAAGTTGCTTAGGTCAAAGGTAACACGTGCTGGCTCGGTGCGCGTGTTGACGGCAAAAACACAGACCTTTTGCCGAGATTCATCCGCGCACGCTAGAACGTCCAATCCGGCAGGTGCTGTTCCGATACCAAGCGGGACAGGCAAGGTGTGATCGGCGTAGAGTTTCATCACGTGATAACTCCGCCGTTTCAGCAGGCCGGCGGGGTTCGTGGCGATAATGCCGCTGCAGAAACTGTTGGTCATGTTCGAGCGGCAGGCAATGTCCACGATGTCGGAGTGGCGGCAGAGCAGGTTGAGATAACGTGCGTTCAAGAGGGCTCCGTCGAGCGTCAACATTTTGCCGCGGCCGAGGCCCCAGTCGCCGCGGGTGAAATTCCATTCCGTCACGGCGAGCCGCAGGTGGGAGCAGCCGGGAGTGTGGGCGATCATTCGCGAGAGGTTCTCGAAATCCGCCTCGCAGGCGCCCAGGTCGCGCGTGTAGTGATGCGGGGCCAGAAAGGCGAGATCGCGCCCGAGGACGTCGAGGACTTTTTGTGACGGGAAGGAGGAGAGAATCGCGATCAAGGGGTCGGCCTGTTTCATCACGCGGATGAATTCACGGCACTTCTTGATGTACGCCTCATCGTTGCCGCTGATCTCGTTGCCGAGCTGCCAGTATTTCACGTGGTAAGGGTCCATATGCCCGTCGGCCGCCCGCCGCGCGCCCCATTTGGTCTCCGCGGTTCCGTTGCAATACTCGACGAGGTCGGCCGCGCTGGGCGCACCATCGGAAAAGCTCACGCAGACCAAGGGCTCTGCATTCACGAGTCCGCAGAACCGGCAAAACTCGTCGATGCCGACGTCGTTGGAGTCGATACGGCCCCAATTGCTGTTGACGAACGGGACGCGGTGGTCGCGGTCGCCGATCCCGTTTTTCCAGCGATAACGGCCGGGATCGACCGCGCTGCCGCCCCAACGGATGACGGCTGGGTGTGACTCTTTGATCGCTTCGACGACGTCCTTCCGCCAACCATCAAGATTTTCGACCGGCATCAGCGACAGCTTGTCTGCCCAAAGCGGTCCCTGGCCGACGACCCGCAGCTCGAATACGGTCCGATCGCTGGTCCCGTTCGATTGGAGTTGCGCGGAGCACTTCGACCAGGTCGATTGCGGTGCGGGCAGTTCGACGACGGCAAGTTCAGTGAACCGGCCGTCCGGAAGAGGAGCCTTAAGGACGGCCTGAACGCGCAATTTCTCGGCGCCGCCTCGCAGCCACACGGAGAAGTGATAGGCCGCTCCCTTCTTCACAAACAGGCCCGATTGCGTCAGTCCGACCGCGTGAGCCTCTCGGCCCCGGAGGCAGGCGCACCGCGGTCCATTGAAGGCTCCCGCCGTCTCGATGAACCAGGCATCTCCCTTATCCCATTGGCGATCACAGAATGTTGGCGAGCCGTCGTAATAAACCCACTTTTCCGGCGGAATGACGCCTTCGAAGCCGCGGTCGTTGAGCATTTCGGCCCACATACCAGGGACAAGATCATCGAGCAGCTCAATGAAGTTGCCAAACAGCATCGGATTGATTCGCCCGGAGTGGAGCGGCTTCGCAAAGATTTTGAGGGCAGGATCGGCCGCGTGGGCGGCGGTACCGGCGATGACAACGCCGAGGCACACGAGCAGTGCAAGCCGTGAAAGTCGGCAACGCTTAAAACATGCCATGTTCATTCGCGGATCCTTTGACAGCGGCAATCGGTCATCGAGAATAGTCGGAGTCAGTCCTAGCGTCGAGAAACCCGAAAATGGCACGCCCGAAACGAGGACTCGAGAAGCAACAATGACAGCCGAATCCGATGCAGTCATTCGATGGTTGCTGGAGGGCGATCCGGCTATTCGCTGGCAAACGCTGCGCGACCTGGTCGGGGCGGACGAACGCACCGTGGAACGCGAGCGCAAAAAGGTCGCGAAAAACGGTTGGGGCGCGGGGTTTCTCGCCAACCAAAATGCTGACGGCCGGTGGGCGGGGGGTGCGTCGGCCGAAACGGGGCTGTATTCGCCGAAATGGATTTCGACGACCTATACAATGATGACGCTCCGCGACTTCGGCCTGCCGGTGAACAATCGCCAGGCGCGAAAAGCTTGCCGGCTGCTGCTTGACGGTGGCATGCAGCCCGTCGGGGGCGTGAGCTACGGTAACTGGGCGAAGTGGACGAAGAAGGGCGAGACGTGCATCACAGGGATGGTGCTGTCGCTCCTCTCATATTTTGAGTACGACGACGATCGCCGCGACACGCTCGTCGAGCATTTGCTCGAGCAACAAATGCCGGACGGCGGCTGGAATTGCCGCCGGGCCTACGGCGCGACCCATGCGTCGGTACACACGACGATCAGCGTGCTGGAGGGTTTGCGGCACTATGAACTGCTGGGACGTCGCCAGCTTAAAGCCGTGCGCGACGCGCAGCGGCGCGGCCGCGAGTTTCTCCTCGTGCATCGGCTCTTTCGCTCGCATCGGACGGGCGAAGTCATCAAGCCGATCTTCCTGCGTTTCACTTTCCCGCCGCGATGGCACTACGACGTGCTCCGTGGTCTCGATCATTTCCAAGCCGTCGATGCGCCCCGCGATCCGCGCTCGGCCGACGCAATCGAGGTTGTTGAACGCACCCGGAGTGAGGACGGTCGCTGGCCACTGGCCCACACGTTTAAGGGAAAGACCTATTTTGAGCTGGAACGCGTGGGAGCGCCGAGCCGCTGGAACACGCTCCGCGCGTTGCGGGTGCTCAAGTGGTGGAACGCGGGTGCCAAGAAGCGGCAAACCCGGCCCGCCCGATCCCCGGTGTCCACAACTTGACGGGAAACCCGCGGAAGAGGCGACAAATGCCGTCAGACAAGACGTGCGCGGCCGAGATCCGGATCGCGGCTTCGCCGGACGGGCGAGGGTCTCGCTTAGAAACCTTGCAGATCCTAGCAGAAGCTGAGCGAGTTGTTCACCGCGTAACTTCTCCAGATCAGAACTATTGAAATTATATTGATATTTTCAATAGTTCTGATATCATGCGTGTATGAAAAGGGGACGGCCGAGAGTTTGGTCCGTGGGCGAGCCGCGCCGATTGGCCGCTCTGGCATCACCGTTGCGTATTGAAATCGTCGGCGCGCTGCAAACGCATGGTCCCTCGTCGATCCGGGAACTCGCGGCCGAATTGGACCGGCCCGCCGACGGGCTATACCACCACGTGCGGATTCTGCTCAGGGCGGGGCTGGTGATCGAGAGCGATCGCCGCAAGGTCGGACGGCGGGTGGAGGTGGTCTATGCGCTGACCGCCCCGCGCGTCGGCGGTCAGCTCGATTCCGCGTCTCCTCGCGGGAAGGCGGCCGTCATTCGGGCGGGAACCGCCGCCATGCGGCTGGCCGCTCGCGAATTCGCAGCTGCCATCGAAGCTGATGCCGTCACTTGCACGAACGAAGTGGCGAACACTCGTGTCTCGCGCCAGCGCACC
>CAYWOV010000544.1:0-3641 GCA_964459965.1 uncultured Planctomycetaceae bacterium
GACGGCGAACGGAATTAAGTCGAAAAACGGCCTCTATCATGTCCAGGCGGCTTCGCCGATGCAACTACCGATTTGCCACCCGGTCTCAAAATCCGAAAATCCCTCAGGACCTTCACAAATGCCTGCACCGTCCAACGGAGGGTGGATTAAATCGCGTGTGACCGACGCAACGGTGCAGGTTGCCTGCTCCACCGGACTCGTTTATGCCGGCCAGACATAGGGTGGAAGATGCGCCCTGCTCGTCGAATCTTCGACAAGTGCTTTTTGTTTGACACTGCGTTTTTTTGCTGCCTATAATCGAACAGAGATTACGGAAATCTCCGCGCGCGACACCGATCAGGCCGAGGTTGAGCTCGGCTGATCTGCTTTACGGAAGACGGCGGGCCGCGGCGAAAGGGCTCACGGAGGATCACCGACAGGCGCTGGGGTGCCAGTCGCGGACGCGCCTCTTCGGGCCAGAAAAAAGCGGTCATGACGAAAATTGCCAAGTGTCTGGTCGTCTTCGCAGCCTTCGCGTCATTCGCCTTTCTCGGATTCGCTTGGGTCGCCATGATGGGCGGACCTAACTGGGATGCCGAAGCCGCGTCGCTCTCCGATTACACGATTCAAAAGTCGGGCGACAAATGGACCGTGACCGAGCGGGTCGGCGGAGCGTCTGTGAACGTGTCGCGAGCAAGCGTCGAAGCCGCCGCGATCATCGCCGCGCGGGACGACTTGCAGAAAAGGCAGAAGGCGGAGATTGACCGTTTGCAGAGTGAAACGAAAGAATTCAAGGCGAAGGCCGCCGAGATACGCAAGCTCAATGCCGCGGATGTGAAGGCTCTCGAAGCACGCGTCACCGAGCTGAACCAACAACTCGAAGGACTCAACACCAAGATCCTGAGCCTGTCCAACGACGTCGTCAAACGCTCTCAAGAGGCGCAGGCTATTAGAACCGAGGCAACGAAGCGCCGCGAGGATGTGTTCCGCCTCACGCGCGAGCTTAGGGAGATCCGGGCCGACAATTTCCGCGCGGACGAAATGCAAAAGAAATTGCGCGATCAGCTTGTACAATTGAATGGAGTCGAGCTCGCTTTGGAAAGTCGAAATAAACAGCTTCGAGGCGATGTTCAGGGAGTTTCCGGAACGCGGTAAGGCCCCATCCGATTGCCTTTTTGAGCAAGCTCCAGGGAGCAAACGATGTCGACTGTCGGTAAAGTTCTGGTCGTCGCGCAAATCGGCTTCAGCGTTCTGCTGATGGCCTTTGCAGCCGGTGTGAGTTCCGTGCAGACGAATTGGAAGCAGAAGGAGCAAACGGCCCGCAAGGAGCTGGACAAGACAAAGCAGGAGTTGCAAAAAGCCCAGACCGAAATTCAAAAGGTCCGCACCGCGCAGGCGGCCTCCGAGAAGATGCTGAAGGACGCAGCCGACAAAGCGCGGGGCGAGGCAGACGCCAACCGGACCAAGAACAAGCAGCTCCAGGCGCAATTGACGCAAAAGGGAACTGAACTCGAAAACACGCGGGCAGAAGCCGAGATCGCCGGACAAGAGGCCCGCGCCCGCCGCGACGAAGCCGTTAGCCTGCGTGATATCAACGCCCAGCTGCACCAGAGCCGCGACGAGCTGATTACGCGGAATCGAGAACAGGCCGACAAGATCGTCAACGTCGAGCAGGCCGCCAAAACGATGGTTGAAAAGCAAAATCAGCTGTTGACTCAGTTTGCGACATTGCAGAAGTTCATCCGTTTCAAGGGATTCGATCCCGACCCCAAAGTGCTGGCCGGTTTGGTTGAGCCCCCCCCGGTCGTCGAGACCGTGGTGCTCACCACCAAAAAGGGAGGCCGCAATGGCCACGATCTGGTTGAGATCGACATGGGGAGCGACGTGGGCCTGGCCAAGGGAAACAAACTGTTCGTGTATCGCGGGGCGAAATATCTTGGCACCATTCGCCTGGAAATGGTCGACTACCGCACGGCCGTCGGCGTGGTGATTGATTCAACGAAGCACGGCGAAATTCAACGAGGGGACGATGTCACCACGAAGCTCTAAGAAAAAGGCACGCGCGGAGGGACCGGCCCCGGCCATGGATGTCTATGTCGGCCTTCTTCTGCTTTCAGTCGCCGCTCTGATTGGCGGCATCATCTGCCTTAAATTCCAATTGGACGCCTATCTCTAGGCGATCCCCACACTTGCGGTGCAAATTGGCCGCGGGCCCTGGCAAAAGCGATCCGAGAGGTTGCGCGCTTAGAGGCCGTCTTGCACGATTTAGCCCCCGGGGATACAACGTCGCGGGCTATAAAGGCTTAAGTTCGCCCTGACGCTTTCTCCTTGGTTGTCGGGCGATCGGGGCGCCCGGCCGCGGCTCGCCCGTGGACCTCCCTTTCGCACGAACGTCGGCTTGAATTACGGCAGCATGGATGCTGAATCGCCTTCGCAACTGGCTCTGCCCCGATCTGGGAATCGACCTGGGCACTGCCAATACGCTCATTGCCGTGCACGGGCGGGGCATCATCGTTGATGAGCCTTCGGTCGTCGCACTTCGCAAAGGGACCCGCCGCGTACTGGGCAAAGGAACGGCCGTCGGCAAACTGGCGAAACAGATGCTTGGCCGGACGCCCGATTCGATCACCGCGGTCCGCCCGCTTAAGGACGGCGTGATCACCGACTTCGAGCTTTGCGAGGCCATGCTCCGGTACTTCATCCGCAAGGCGAGCCGCCAATCGGGAGGCCTGCGCCCGCGGGTTGTTATCGCGGTTCCCGGCGGAATTACGCCCGTCGAAAAGCAGGCCGTCTTCAACAGTGCCGAACGGGCCGGAGCCGGCCGCGTTTATCTTTTGGAGGAGTCGAAGGCGGCGGGCATCGGCGCGGGGCTGCCGATTTCCGAGCCGATGGCGAGCATGGTCTGCGACATCGGCGGTGGCACGACCGACGTCGCCATTCTCAGCCTGGCCGACGTGGTTGTCAGCCGGTCGATCCGCATCGCCGGCGACGAGATGGACGAAGCGATCGTCGATTATCTCAAGCGGCATTTTTCGCTCAGGATCGGCGAGCCCAGTGCCGAGCACGTCAAACTCGCAGTCGGCAGCGCCTTTCCTCTCGAGCAGGAACTCACGACCGAAGTGAGCGGACTCGACACCATTAGCGGAGTGCCGAGAAAGGCCGTTGTGACCAGTGAAGAGATCCGTGAGGCACTGCGCGGGCCGGTCGAAGCGATCCTCAATTGTGTCAAGACGGTCATCGAGCACTGTAAACCCGAATTGGTTGCCGATCTTGCCGACACGGGACTAGTTTTGACCGGAGGCGGGTCGCTTCTACGAGGCCTCACCACTTACATGAACGAGCAGCTGGGAATTCCCGTCCGCGTGGCCGACGATCCGCTGACGACGGTGGCCCGAGGCACGGCCATTTGCCTTGAGCATTTGTCTCATTGGCGGGACAGCCTGGAGACCATCGACAAGGAAGTGTAGGTCAAGGCTATGGGACGGCCCGGTACAACACGATCGACCCTATTGACGGTCGCCGCGCTCTGCACCTGCGCCCGCGTGTCCTGCGCCACGGTCACTGCGCTCCGCACCCGCGCCCGCATGCCCCGCGCTACGGTCGCCGTGCTCTGCACCCGCGCTCACGTGTCCGGCGCCACGCTCCACGCTTCCGCCCGCGCG
>CAYWOV010000545.1:0-3640 GCA_964459965.1 uncultured Planctomycetaceae bacterium
TAAATGGCCACCGTCGTGGGCATCGTCTCTGCCATGGTGCGGAATCGCTGTTCGCTGGCGCGGATTGCCGCTTCCGCTCGCTTTCGCTCTGTGATGTCGTAGAACACGACAACGCCGCCGTAGATTGGCCCCTCGGCATCTTTAATCGGCCGGCCCGTCACATTGATGAACGCGTCGGACGGCCGGCTTGGACGGCGAATGAACATTTCGACGTTGTCGACCGACTCGCCCCTCAGTGCTCGCGCCAGCGGCAACTCGTCGGAGGGAAACGGAGTCACCCGATCGGACCGGAAGGCAGAGAAATAGGTCGACCACTGTTCCGGAGGCACGTCGCCCGATCCGACCCCCAACAGCTCTTGCGCCATCGGGTTGAAAACCTGGAACCGCCCCTGGGAATCGGCGACAACAACCCCGCCGCCCATGCTCGACAGCACCGCTTCCAGAATCGAATGCTGCGTGAGCTCCATTGAAAATCCCTTGCCCGCTATGTCATCCGCGCCGAGGCCCCGCCGAATTGCACTCTGGGGAATTATAGATGCCGACGCCCAGCTTGCGCCCCTGACGCCTCAACAGCCGCGACTCACTTCGTCCCGCGAGCGATCCGCCCGCTCGGCGGGATTCATTGACGCAAGCACGGCGGCCGTCGTATTCATAGGGAACGCCGCGACGCGATCCTGGTCAATTCCCTGGCAGAAGGAACGTCCGATGCAACTGAAATGCGCTCTGGTGATGACTGCTGCCTTCGCGATGATGGCGCCCGCCCTGCGGGCCGACGCAACGAACGGCCAACAACCCGGAAAGCCCGACCTCAAGTCGGCCGGTCCTCTCGCCTTCGGCCCGCGCGGAATTCTATTCATCGGCGATCCCAAAGGGGCGGCGATTTTCGCCATCGACACCAAAGACACCGGCAGCACGAGCGGCGACCGTGTCAAATCCACCATCAATGTCGACAACATCAAGCAGACCATCGCCTCGCTGCTCGGTACGAGTCCTGAGCAGGTGCGGATCCAAGACGTGGCCGTCAATCCGGCCAGCGGGAAGGTTTATCTCTCCGTGTCGCGCGGCCGCGGTCCCGACGCGCAGCCGGTGGTGCTCCGCGTCGACGCGGACGGAAAGATCGCCGAGTTTTCACTTGATAAAGTGGCGTTCTCCAAAGCCGTGCTGCCCAATCCGCCAAGAGACCAGGAATCGGGATCGGGAAGGCGGCGGCAGAACAATCGGGACTTTGCCATCACCGACTTGGCGTACGTCGACGGCACAGTGATCGTCGCCGGTTTGTCGAACGAGGAATTCTCATCGAACCTGCGGTCCATTCCATACCCCTTCAGCGAGGTCGGCAAAGGGGCCAGCATCGAGATTTTCCACGGCAATCACGGCCGGCTGGAAACCCGGTCGCCCGTGCGGACGTTCGTGCCGATCGCCCTGGGAGGCACGCCGCAGATCATTGCCGCCTACACGTGCACGCCGCTGGTCCGCATTCCGCTCGCCGATCTGCGTGCCGGTGCGAAAGTTCGCGGCACGACGATCGCGGAACTCGGAAACCGCAATCAGCCGCTCGACATCATCGCCTATCGGAAGGATGGAAAAGACTTCCTCTTGTTGGCTAACGCGGTCCGCGGCGTGATGAAAATCAGCACCGACGGCCTGCTGACCCGCGAAGGCATCACCAAGCCCGTCCATGGGTCAACCGCGGGCCAACCCTTTGAGACCATCAAGGACTGGAAAGGCGTGACCCAACTCGATCAACTCGACGATGCGAATGCGATCGTCCTGATCGAAGACCAGGGTCGGGCTCACCTGCGGACGCTTCCGCTGCCGTGATCGACAGCAAATCGCGATTCTCGAGTGGCGCCCCTGCTGAGCCACGTCCGCTCAGCAGGGGGTACTCCGCGAGACCCAGCCGACTGAGCGCTCGAATGCAGCGACTCTTGATCGCTATTGTGACATTGGCGTGCTGCTGCAGCCCAACGGTTGCCGCCGACAGTGCGAGCGGTCCGGCAATCGTGCTCGTTCCAGCGAACAGTCCGCAGTCAGTATTCGAAGTGCGCGGACTGAGCGACAAAGTTCGGGCAGAACTGGCAAAGCTCGCTCGCGATGATCCGCGCTGGCCGAGAACGTTCGGCGTTTACATTTCCGCACACGCGGCGGCGACGGTCGCTCAGCCCCCAATGTTGGGAGGCTACGACGTGGCCGGCGACGCCGTTCGATTCAATCCGCGGTTTCCGCTGGAACGCGGCGTTGAGTATCGAGTCCTCTTTAGCTGGCCGCCGAGCGCTTTGGATGACATACAGGACGCCTCGCGGACGCCGGCGAAGCGCCTTCGGCTCCAGCAGACATTTGTCGTTCCCGTCGCCCGCGCCCTCCCGCCGGCCCGCGTTGTGGCCATTTATCCGTCGAGTGCCGCGCTGCCCGAGAATCTCTTGCGGTTCTACGTGCAGTTTTCGGCTCCAATGAGCCAGGGGAGTTCCTACGGCTACGTGCGACTGCGCGATGAACTGGGAGCGGAAATGGAGCGGCCATTCCTGGAATTGCCTCAGGAATTGTGGAGTCCCGACGGCACACGGCTCACGCTGTTATTTGAGCCTGGTCGCGTCAAACGGGGGCTGGTGCCGCGGGCCGAACAGGGCCCAATTTTGGCCGCCGGACGAACCTACACGCTGACGGTCGACGGCAAGTGGCCCGATGCCGACGGACGCCCACTCAAGGACTCTTTCCGTAAGACGTTTCGCGCCATTGAGGCCGAAGCCGGCCAGCCTGATCCCCACGACTGGAAAGTCGTGCCGCCGACGGCGGGGTCGCGCCAGCCGCTCGAAGTCCGTTTTCCGAAGCCTCTTGATCATGCGATGTTAGAGCGAGTCTTACGCGTCTTTCAGCAGGAAAAGGGCCGCGATCCGGCCAAAACCCGCACGGAGATCGCCGGCACGGTCCGAGTCGCCGACGATGAATCGCGCTGGAGTTTTGAGCCGTGCGATCGCTGGTCCTCCGGACGTTATGCGCTCGTCGTGTCGACCACCTTGGAAGATCGGGCCGGCAACAGCATCGGCCGGCCGTTCGAGGTCGACCTCAATCGATCGCAGCCAGCCAAACCCGAGCCTGCGTTCGTTGAAATCGAATTCAACGTGCGCGAGCGGCCGTAGTCGACAATCCGTCAACAGGGACCGCCCGCGGCTCGGGACGGGATTCAGCCGCATCACACGGGGCATAGTAAATCTCCCTAGGCTTTGCCCCGATGGCCAATCTCAGGGTTATGCCGATTTACAGCGCCCCGAGTCTAAGGCACAGTGTGTTCGCAAGAGCCGACGAATTACCTGGCCGCCGCGCACGACTGAGCGCTGAGATCGAAAAAGGTTCGCGTCGCCCAGTTCAGGGGGAGTTTGGGGGAAACGTTCGTTCCCGATTGTCCTTGTTAATGCAACACCTGTTGTTGCATTCCATCTCTGTCCAATCCTTTTTTGCGAGGAGGCTCTCATGCGCATAGGGTTATCCGTAAGTCCGCGACGCGCGGGTTTCACCCTGATCGAACTGTTGGTGGTCATCGCGATTATCGCGATTTTGATCGCCCTTTTGCTTCCGGCGGTCCAGGCGGCCCGCGAAGCGGCCCGCCGCACGCAGTGCCGCAACAATCTGAAGCAGTTGGGCA
>CAYWOV010000546.1:0-3619 GCA_964459965.1 uncultured Planctomycetaceae bacterium
CCATGTCGGCAACGAAACGAGCGCGGATCGATCATTTCAAAGACGTTCTCACGTCCCAATCACTCGCTTCGGCTGACCGTGCGACTGGCCGCCGGCGTTTCGTGCAGACCTGCGCCACGTGCCATACGCTATTTGGTCAAGGCGCCAAGATCGGGCCGGATCTGACCGGTTCGCAGCGAACGAACCTCGACTACCTGCTCGTCAACATCATCGATCCTTCGGCCCTGGTCGCCCCGGCTTACCGCATGTCGACGGTGGTTCTCGTCGATGGCCGGGTGCTGAACGGCATCGTGAGCGACCAATCCGGCCCGACGGTCACCGTGCAAACGCCGACGGAACGGTTAATCGTGAACCGCTCGGATATCGAAGAGGTCCGCAAGTCCGAGCTTTCGCTGATGCCGGAAGGACAGCTCGACGTCCTTCCCGAAAAAGAGGTTCGCGACTTGATCGGTTACCTGATGTCGCCCGAGCAAGTCCCGTTGCCCGCGGGTAATCCAAGCGGCGAGGCCCGCGCCTCGAAATGAACGGCAGGATTAATTGAGCAGGCTTCGCCGAACGATCTGGGCCGCTTGCTCGAAGTAAGGTTGCCACAGAATTTCCGGGCGACCGAATTTGAGACAGTCGCGCACTTTGGCCAGTGTGTTGCGCTCCATGTGCGGGCAGCGATTGCAGGCGCAAGTCTGGCCCGAAGACGCCATGATTCCCGGCACGGGAATGTATTCGTGCTGAGGCGCGATTTTTTGCAGCGGGTAGATCATGTTGGCTTCAGTCGCGATCAGGAACTTTGTGGGTGTGGAGATCGAGGCGACGTACTTCCGCATCTTCTCAGTACCCGCGATCACATCGCTGACTTCCAAAATGTTCTGCGGACATTCGGGGTGCGCCAAGACCACGCTGCCCGGATTGTTCCTCTTGGCCCGCAGCAGATCCTGCAGACTGAAAATCTCGTGCACCATGCACGAACCGGGCCAGAGAATCATTTTCCGGCCACTCACTTCCTCGAGATAGCGGCCCAGGTGCTGATCGGGGACGAACAGAATTTCTTTCGTTTTGGGCACCCTGTCGATGATTTCCCGGGCGTTGCCGCTCGTGACAATCCAGTCGCAAAGACTCTTAACCGCGGCCGTGGTGTTGATGTAGGCGACCGTCTCGAAATCGTGGCCCTCCGCGCGAAGCTGCTGTTGGCGAGCCAAGAGCTTGTCGTAGGGGCAGCTTTCGGCGAGCGAACAACCGGCCAGTACATCGGGGATCAAGACCTTTTTCTGCGGGTTGAGCATCTTGGCCGTTTCTGCCATGAAATGAACGCCGCTAAACACGATCGTCGACGATTGAACGCCGGCCGCGTCGCGCGAGAGCTTGAGACTGTCTCCGACATAGTCGGCCACGTCCTGGATGTCCCCGTCGACATAATAATGCGCCAAGATGGTCGCGTCTTTTTCCTGCTTGAGCGATTCAATCTCGTCCGCCAAGTCGAGGGGGTCTTCGTACTCCCCCTCGGCGCGAGTGATCAACGGAAGCTCGGTTTCCATCGGCGAATCTCCAGAACTAGGCGACGTCTAATTATATCGCGCCAGCCCCGGCATCGCGGGAATCGAGAGAGCCCCTCTATAATTGCCGAGACGACACGGTTCCGTTGCTTTCCCGGACAATTCGGCACAATCCGTTCAAATAACCGCCCATGACGCACGCTCTCGACGATCTATTGGACTCCGCCGACACTTCGCTGTTCGACGTGGCAACCCGCGCGGCCGGCCCCTCCGGTAGCCTGCCCCTCAGCGACGAGATGTTGCTCAACAGCCCCAGCGGCGACCTTTTCGGCATGACCCAAAGCGCTGGAATGGGATGGGATCCCAATCAGCTCTTGCGCGAGCAGGTTTTGATCCTGAGCACACAGGGCGGCCTGCGAGCCGACAACGGCAAGCCCGTTGCCCTGGGTTATCACACGGGACATTGGGAGATCGGCCTCTTGGTGAAAGCGGCAGCCGAGGAATTGAATCGCCTCGAGCGCCTGCCGTTTGCCGCTGCGGTGAGCGATCCTTGCGACGGTCGCTCGCAGGGGACGACGGCCATGATGGATAGTCTGCCGTACCGGAACGATGCGGCCGTAGTCCTCAAGCGATTGATTCGGTCGTTGCCGCTGCGGCGCGGCGTCATCGGCGTCGCCACGTGCGACAAGGGATTGCCGGCCATGATGATGGCGTTGGCGTCGCAACACGACTTGCCCACCATCCTCGTTCCAGGCGGTGTGACGCTGCCGGCTGTCGATGCCGAAGATGCGGGCAAGGTCCAATCGATCGGCGCTCGCTTTGCCGAAGGGGACATCACGCTCGCCTATGCAGCCGACATGGGATGCCGCGCCTGCGGTTCGGCGGGAGGAGGTTGCCAATTTCTCGGGACGGCAGCCACTTCGCAGGTCGTGGCCGAAGCGCTCGGTCTGTCGTTGCCGCACACGGCGCTCGCTCCGTCCGGACAACCCATCTGGCTCGCGGCCGCGCGCCAATCCGCGCGAGCCGTCGTCGCGCTCGCACGCAATCGAATCACCACGCGGGACATTCTCACCGACGATGCGATCGAGAACGCGATGGCCGTCCACGCGGCGTTCGGCGGGTCGACGAATCTGCTATTGCATGTGCCAGCCGTCGCTTTCGAGGCCGGATTGCGGCGTCCGACGGTGGACGATTGGAGCCGCGTCAATCGCAGCGTGCCGCGGCTGGTCGACGTCCTTCCCAATGGGCCGGTCGGCCATCCCACGGTGCGCCTCTTCCTCGCCGGCGGCGTGCCGGAGGTCATGCTGCATCTCCGTTCGCTGCACTTGTTGCGGCTCGATGCCCAAACGGCCAGCGGCCAGCGACTCGGCGACGTGTTGGAGTGGTGGGAACGCTCGGATCGCAGAGGGCGTCTGCGAGACGTGTTGAAGATGTGTGACGGCGTCGACGCCGATGACGTAATCATGTCGCCTCCGAAGGCGCGCCGCCGCGGGCTGACGAGCACGGTCACATTCCCGCAAGGCAATATTGCCCCGGAGGGTTCGGTCATCAAGAGCACGGCGATCGACCCCACGGTTGTGGACGCCGACGGCGTCTACCGAAAGACCGGGCCGGCCCGCGTTTTCACCAGCGAGCGCGACGCGGTTGCCGCGATCAAAGGCCGCTCCGATCGAAAGATTCAACCCGGCGACGTGATCGTGCTCATTTGTCGCGGACCGTTGGGGGCAGGGATGGAGGAGATCTATCAGATCACATCGGCCTTGCGCTATTTGAAATGGGGCAAGGAAGTGGCCGTGATCACCGACGCGCGGTTTTCGGGCGTGTCGACGGGAGCGTGCATCGGCCACGTCGGCCCGGAGGCTTTGGCCGGAGGGCCGATCGGAAAGTTGCAAGATGGTGATCTGATCGAGATCGTGATCGACCGCAATCGTCTGGCCGGCTCGATTAACTTCGTCGGCACGCCGACGAGCGTCGTAAAGCCCGAGGAGGGTAGCGCGATCCTGGCGGCACGCGGTCAGATCGTTCCGCTGCAGGCCGACCCCGACATTCCCGCCGACACGCGATTGTGGGCCCTGTTGCAGCAAGCCAGCGGCGGAACATGGGCCGGCTGTGTTTACGACGTCGACGCGATC
>CAYWOV010000547.1:0-3603 GCA_964459965.1 uncultured Planctomycetaceae bacterium
CGGAAGCCCCATCTGGGACGCCTTGAATGTGTCCAAAGACAACTCGAATTGCTCCCGCGCCTGAAGCAGATTGGCGCGTTCCGTTTCGATGTTTTGGCGGAACTGGTCGACCTGCGCGATGTCGATGAAGCCCGCGTCCAGGTTGGCCTCGAGTAGGGCCAGGGTCCGCGTCTCCGAGTTCAGCGTTTCCTGGCTGTTGCGGATTTGCGTGATCTGTTGTAGCAGCCCGGCGAACCCGCCGACCGTTCCAGCGCCGCCGCCGGCAAACCCCGAGGCACTACCCGTTCCGCCACCGCTTGCACTGACCGTGCTTGTCCGTGCAAAGCCCGTGATGTCGCCCACGCCGCCGAAGCCGCTGGCTCCCGTGCCGGTGAACCCGGTAAGCCCGGTTCCGCCGAAGAAGCCGCCGGCGCGGCTTAGCGTGCTGACGGCCAATTCGCCGAAAGCCACATTCGTGTAATTCCCCTGCCGGTAGCGAATGAGGGCCTTGACATTGTAGAGCAAGTTACGCTCGGCAATGTTCAGAGTTTCCAAGGCGATAATCCGTCCGCCGCCCTGCAGCAGTGGCTGGACGAGGCTGAAGTTCAGCAGCGACGTGGTAAAGCCCTGGTTTGGTCCGGAGAAATTCCAAACCGTCGAGTTGGCGAAGCCAATCATCAATTGGGCGGCGGTGGCAAACTCTTTCTGAACAGTGAGCCCCGAAGCAAGGGTTACATTGTTACTTGGACCGCCTGGCAGCCCGGAGCCGATGGTCTGGAATGTGGGAGTGGTGCTTCCATTAAACTGTACGTCGAATTGGAATCGCTGTGTGCTGACATCCAGGGCACAGAGGTAGAGGGTCTCCAACTGAGTCTGGTAGTCGGGATCGTGAATGATTGACAGGTGCACGCAGTCATTGAGTCCCACACGAATGGTTCCGTCCGGCGCCCGCTCGGTGTATTGCGGGAGATAGGTCATCCAATACGGGCTCTCGAGTTGTTCGATATCGCCGTACTCGTGCCAGCGCTCGTCGCCGTGCATGCCGTTGACGCAGTGCATGTAACGGTGCGACGCCGGATCGTCGGGCGGCATCGGCGGAAAGTCGCGGTTCCAGGGATCGTAGTGCCGGCTCCGCGGATCCTCTTCGATCGTGAAGTTCTCGAGGTGCCATCGCGGATCCTCTGCGTTTTGGTGGACGAGGCAAGCTACTTCGTCGTCCGCAGCCAGGCGGTAACGCGTCCGCGTGCAGCCCGTCATTGGCAACGTCGCGACACAGAGCAGTCCCAATGCCGAGAGCACTTTGGAGACGCGACGAAAGTGTTGCTTTTGACCTTCAACTTCCGCTGCCGGATCGCTGCATCGAGATGGATCTCGCTGTGATCTCGCGAGAATGCTTCGCCCCCCCCGTGCCATGAAGTCGGTCCCCGTCCATTGACAACGCGGATAACCGGCCGCCCATGAATTGAGCGGTAAGCTCCGTGTCCATGCCCAATCACCGTTTGCCCCAATCGCCGGGCGACGCGCCTCTGTCGAAAAAACGCGAGCGAATCCGGGCTCCGGGCAGCACTGTGAAAGCGTGGCGCGGAACCGGGCCGCCATCTCCTCAATTCGACCAGCGGAATTGTCCGACTTTAGCGGTTTTGACGGTTCTAACGGCTATGACGATTTTGCGGATGGTGTTTGTCCGCAGTTCGCACGGCCGCAAGCTGGCTAACGACTTGGATGCAGCAAATGTCAACCGGCGCGGAGTTGGCGATCGAGGTAAATCGATGCGGCGAGATAGAAGGCCGGATAGATCGCCGAAAGCCAAAGCAGACTGGGGGGAATCGGCATCTTCGGGTACAGCCACAAGATGGCCCCAATGACGACCAGCCAAGCGATTGCTCCCCCGATAAATAGCCATCGCCAGCGGGGAGCACGATTCGGATAAACGAAGCGCACCGGTAGCAAGCTCAGGCCGCTCAATACAAGGACCGCAGCCAGAACCGCGCCTTTGCCCCAGTCGACGAGCCAGACTGCGGAATAAAACGCGACCACGTTCCAATACGACGGAAAGCCTCGGAAGAACCCATTGACCTCTTCCTTCGCGCCGGTGTGGACGAACGCGAAGACGCTGGCAATCAATGGAATACTCATCCATAACCAGGCCGGTTCAGGCAGCCAGCCCGCGGTAGCGATCATGAGTAATGGCAAAAACGTCCAGATGAGATAGTCGACAATGTCATCAAGCTTGCGACCGTCGATGTGCGGAACGACATCTTTGACTCGGAATTTGCGCGCGAGCGTTCCGTCGGTCGCGTCGATCAACACGGCCAAAATCATCCAAACAAAAGCCCAGCGATAATCGCGCCGGAAAATGTCATGTGCGATTAGTGCTGCACAGACGAGGCCACTCGCCGTATAGGTGTGAACGGCATAGGCCAACAGTCTCTGTCGCTGTGGCGCAATTCCCGGCGAGTCGTCGGTCATGTCGCCCATTCGGGTTCCGCGCGATGGTCCGCCAGTGATCGTGCCTGCAACGACTAAGCCCCATACGGCCGCTGCGTCAAACGAGGGCCGCGACTTCCGCCTCGGTCGCCGAAAGCGTAGAGCGATATTGCATCAGCAGAGCGTCCGCCTGGGTTTTGTTGAGAAGGCCCATAATCGTAAGCGTCCGCGCGAGCAGATTGGGTGGCTCCGCCTGAATCGCCAAGAGAGTGGCCAGCTGGTCTTCGGTCAAGTGGCCGAGTTCGACGGCGCATCGTCCGAAACGAGCTCCATTGGCCTGCTGGCGCCGGCGAACCTCGTCGATTTGCGCGGATGTGAGCAAACCGAGCAGTTGCGCCAGCGAACCGATCCGAAGTCGCTCGGAAGGTGTTTCCAGCAACGCTCGCGACATGATCTGGATGTCGAAAACCTTGTTCTGGACGAGCCAACGGCTGAATCGCTTTTGCGCGACCAATTGGCTCAACTGGCGGTCATCCGCCTCGACGAGCGAGCGCACGTGCGCCTGATTCCGGCCGTTCTGTTTCGATTCGTACATCGCTTCGTCGGCGGCCGCGACGAGGCGCAATGCGACATCGCCAGGATCGCGTTCGGGCAAAAGGATGGCAGCCCCGATGCTGATCGTGACAGCCACACGGTTGCCCTCGAACCAGAAGGGCCCCGACTCAATTGCAAGCCGCAATCGCTCGGAGAGCTTTTCCAGGCCCTTCTCCGTCGGTTGGTGGACGAGGATCACGAATTCCTCGCCGCCGTAACGAGCCACGACGTCAGACTTGCGCAGGACGTCGTTGAATATCTGACCGACCGACCGCAAGACTTCGTCGCCGAAAGGATGACCGTAGGTGTCGTTTAGCCGTTTGAAATGGTCGATGTCGCAAAAGACGACTCCGATCGGCGCGGCGCTGCGGCTGGCCGAACTGATCGCCGCATTGAGCGCTTCGGCAAAAAAACTGCGGTTGTAGAGCCCCGTCAGAGGGTCGCGTGTGGCTCGCTCCTCGAGCTCATGGTTCTTCGATTCCAGTCGCTGATTGGCTTGTTCGGCGGCCTGCCGCTGGATTTCCATTTGCGTGCTGGCCATGTGCTCCCGCACGGCGACCCGGGCCAACTGTTCGCCGGCTTCGGCCATCAAATCAGCGGAGG
>CAYWOV010000548.1:0-3601 GCA_964459965.1 uncultured Planctomycetaceae bacterium
CGCCAGTCAAGTTCGGCGCGAGTCGAGTTCCGCACGGGGCGGGGCGGTTGATCGTCGGCGTCGGCGTGAACGTCAATAACAGCCTGGAGGGTGCGCCCCGCGAGTTGGCACAAATTGCCACGTCGATGACAGACGCCGCCGGCCACAAATTCGATTTGACGGACGTATTGCTCGCTATCCTTGCCCGCTTTGCCGATTGGCGGTCGGACCTCGTCCACGACGAGCGAGGACTGATCGAACGCTGGCGGACTCGTTGTTTGCTCACCGGCAAGCGAGTCTGCTTGAACGCAGGGGCGCGGCAAGTAACAGGCGTCTGCCGCGGAATCGATGACGTTGGCCGCCTGGTGCTTTCGTCCCCCGCAGGGACGCAACACTATCTAAGCGGCACGATCATTTCGTTCGAATGACGCTCGCGTCATTTGGACGAGCCGCTCGACAGGAACCGGAAGAGGCTTTTGCTTTTCTTCGGTTCTTCCGGGGCCTCGGCGGGCGAGCTCGTGTCGATGGCTAGTGCCAACTGTTGAATCGACTTGGTGAGCTTCGATTTCGGGGCCTGCGTGATGAGTGGAACCCCGTTGTTGCGCGATTCGACCATCGTCGCATAGTCGTTGGGCAGCTGCCAGAAGATTTCGCGGCCGATTGTTTCAACCGCCTTCGTCAGGCTGATCTGCGTTTCCTCGAGACCGAGACGGTTGATGACAACTTTGACCTTCTCTGCGATGCCTTCCTGGCGATCAAAAAACTGCAACAGTCGGACTACGTTCCGCAAACAGGGAAGGTCCAACTGGCCCATGAGCAAGATCGAGTCCGAGGCCCTCATGGCGGCAAGTTCGAGTGGGCCGAAATTCTTGCTGATGTCGAGAATCAGATGCGTGAACGTCGCCTTCAACAGGGTGATCACGCGCCGGAGCTCTTCCGGATTGATCGGCGTCGTTTCCTCCATGTGGATGGGGCGAGGCAGGAGAAAAGCGCCGCACTCGTGTTTAGTGAGCGACCGTTTCAACAGGGCATAGTCGAGCCGCGTGATGTTTTCCGCCACGTCCTGGATCGTGTAATCCGGGATGATGTCGAGCCAAACGTCGGCATCGCCCAACGAAAGATCGAGATCGATAACGGCCACACTGTTGGCGGGGTTTTGCGCCAGAATGCATGCGAGGTTAACGGCCAGCGACGTGCAGCCGACGCCTCCGGCCGCGCCTGCGATGGTGTAAATCTGGCTGTTGCGGACCTCCGATTCACCTTCTCGAAGTCCATGAATTTGCTGAATGCGCTGGAGGGCCGCCAGGAAGTCCTCGAGGCGGAGCGGATAGTTGAGGAACTCCTTGGCCCCGTTTCGCATCGCCTGCAGAATGAGGCTGCCTTCCGTCGAGCCGCTGACGACCAAGACGCTGCAGGTCGGCAGTTCCTGCATAACGCGGGCGACGATCGCCAGCCCTTGGCCCGGATCCGAATCAATCGCAACCAAAGCGATGTCGGGCTGCGTCTGCATCACGACGTCGGTAAAGAATTCGTAGCGCGAGCATTCTGCTTCGAGCCAGACGACGTCGATGCCCAGCAGCAAATGCTTGAGAGCCGCGCGTGTGGCGTCGTTGGGATCAACGATGGCAAGTCGGCAAACGCTTTTCATCAGACGGATGCTTTCGCAGGACTCTTCGTGATTTGCTCTTTCCTTTTGGGAAGCACCGAGCTCCGCCCGGGGCCGATTGGCTCAGTCTCCTAGGGGCTGCCCGACCCTGTTGGAACGTAAAGGCCGCTTTGGGGTTCATAGAGTCCGCTGCCCCGCGTCGACGGCGCGACCGACTGGTTAGCCGGTGTTGCGTAGCTGGCCGGGTCGGTCGGACCCGTGCTGCCCGCCGGCATCTGGGCGCTAACCTGCCGCACCGTCGGAGTCCGGGTATAGCTCGTCGACGAGTCACTCGGCGGATTCGTCCACGAGGCTGCCGGCGGAGCAACTATCTGGGCAGGCGCACCTTGCGTTGGAATCGACGAGCTGGACGTGGCCGGCATCGCGGGAGCTGTTGCTGCTCCGCTCGGCGGCGCGGGCTGTAGCGCTCCAGCCGGAATCTCCTGCACCGGAACCGGAGTCAACAGCGGCCCAGGCGAGTGCGACAAATCAAAGTCGATGATCGGGGGCGGATAGGAACCATTGCCGTTGTCACAGTTGCTGCAGCGGCTGCCGTAACTTGGCACTTCGATCAATCCGTAACCGTAAAGTTCGCGGTCGGTCGGTTGGTCGGTGAACATGCCGGGACCTCCGGGCGGGGTCTGGGTCTCGGTCATGGCGCCTGCGAGCGTGGGCGTGACCATGATGACGAGCTCTGTCTCGACCGAGGCATAGCTGACCGTGCGAAACAGGGAGCCGAGATACGGCAGCTCGCCGAGCCAGGGCACCTTGTTCGTCGTCGCAATGTCTTGCACCTCGATGAGCCCGCCGAGCATAAACGTTTCGCCGAACCGCATCTCAACGGACGTGTTGACGCGGCGTGTCGTCAACGCGGGGACGGTCAGGCCATTGGTCGTGACGGAGTTGGAGAGGTCTTTCTGGCTGACTTCCGGCTGAAGGTTGAGCCGGACCCGCCCGTTGCCCAAGAGCAGCGGGACGGCCGTCAGCCGCACGCCGTATTCCTTCCATTGGATCGTTACGGTGCCGAGGCTTTGCGGCACGAGAATGGGAAATTCGCCGCCGGACAGCAAATTGGCCGGCGCGCCGTTCGTCGTCGTCAACACGGGGTTGGCGAGGATTTTAAGCAGCGATTCCTGTTCCAGCGCGTTGAGAAACATGCTGAGGGAGTAGTTATTGTTGACAACCCCTCCGATTAACGAGGGGGCGGCGGTCGTGAAATTCGCCGGGTTGACGGACAGGCTCGGCGGAGTGGCAAGCGGCGTTGCCAAGGTCGCCAGCGGCGCCAGACCACCGGGAATGCCCGCGATAAAGGCGTTGTTCGTCACCCCATTGAAGTTGAAGCCCAACTGGCGGAGCTTCGTGCGGTCGATTTCGACGACGCGGACCTTGAGCTGGATCTCCTGGTCGCCGCCAACCTCCATCTGGTTGATGACGTTGGGATAGAACTCCTTGGCGATGTCGATGATTCGCGGAATGTTCTCCGGAACCGAGACATAGCCCCGCAACACCACGCTCTCGCGAACGGCGACCGCTGTCACGGCGTCGTTCGGAAAGAGGTTCTTGAGATAGGCCTGCAAGTGACGGACGTCACCGATCACGAAAACTTCGATCGTGTACGACTTGTTGCCTTCGTCGACGAGCACCAGCGACGTGACGCCCGGCGTGAGCGCGTGCACCCGGATCTCATTGGGATGCATGTCGACCTTGGTGACATTGACGACCTCCGGGTCGAACCCGTAGACGGTCGTAATGCGGTTTTTCAACTCGACAATCTTCGCGAACTTCTCGACCAGTCGCAGGTCGCTCTGCGACTCTTTGATGTGGACGAGCGGATCATTGTCGACTGGAAGCGGAGAGGATTCGTCCTCGGCCGCGGCCGGTCGCGCAAAGAAAACGAATGTGAGAATGGCGATGACCAGCCGGGCGAATGCCGGCCGGGACTGGACAAACATGAGCATCCCTGCACCTCGAATGGTC
>CAYWOV010000549.1:0-3600 GCA_964459965.1 uncultured Planctomycetaceae bacterium
GGAGGGACTGACGACGTTGCCGGTGATCAGAGCACTCACGAGTTCTTCCGGCGAGATGTTGTACGAACGCAGGCGGTCGGGATCGGTCCGCACGACGATCGTCCGCTGGTTCCCGCCGAACGGCGGAGGCGCCGAGACGCCGGGCAGGCTGGCGAACATCGGGCGGACCTTGAACAGGGCCTGGTCCTGGATTTCGCCGATGCTGCGTGTCTTGCTCGACAGGACCAGGTATCCCACCGGAACGCTGCCCGTGTCGAACCGCATCACGAAGGGTGGCACGGTCCCCGGAGGCATGAAGGCCCGCGCACGATTGACATAGCCGATGGTTTCGGCCAGCGCCTGCGACATATTGGTGTCGGGGTGAAAGTACAGCTTCATCAGGGCGGCGCCCTGAATGTTCCGCGACTCGACGTGGTGAATGCCCGAAATGTAGAGGAAGTGATACTCGTAATAGTTGGTGATCAAGCCTTCCATCTGGGCCGGGTCCATGCCGCCGTACGGCTGGGCCACATAGACCACCGGGAGGTTCAATTGCGGGAAGATGTCGATTTTCATCCGCAAGACGGCGAGGCCACTCCCCACGACGACAGCGGCGATGGCAACCATCACGGTGATCGGGTGCCGCAGGGCAAAGACGATTGGGTTCCAATTCATGGCGCCGAGCCCTCGGGCCGCGGCGTCACCACCCGGACCGGTCCCGTCCGATGGTCGCCCGCCGAATTCGCCAATCGTTCACGCCGGTTTCCCACGGCCTTTGCTTCCCCGCGTCTCCGCTGGACGCGAATTGCGTTTTTGCCGCAACGCGTGAAATGGTTCGTCCTTGTCCTCGACGACCTCGCCGACGAGTTCCAGAAGCTTGCCGCGTGCCTCGGCCAGGACTTTTCGGCCCGCGTCCGTCGCCTGGTAATACTTCCGCTGCTTGCCGGCGACGACTTTGGCCCGGCTTTTGAGATAGCCCAGCTCCTCGAGCAAGTGGAGCGTTGGATAGAGGGTGCCTTGGCTCAGCCGGTAGCCGTGGCGGACGAGTTCCTCGGTGATCTCGGCCCCATAGATCGGCTCCTTCGCCGCGTGGTGAAGGATGTGCAGGCGGATGAAGCCGTTGAAGAAATGACGCGTAACCGGATCATGAACCATGATGTTGAATTTCGATGTTGATATCCGACATAATACGGCCGCGGCCTGCCGCGTCGCAAGCCGGCAATCGTGAAACGCCGGCTTATTCAGGGCTTAAAGGAACCACGATCATGATGCGCAACTGGCCGATCCTCTTTGCATTGCTGGGAGGGCTGTGTTTGGTAATCGCCTTGGGCAGTCACGGTCCGGTGAGCCGGACCGAGGCCATGCAAAACCGCGTGTCGACGGAAGCGGAAATCGCAGCTCTCAAGGCCGAAATTCAAACCCTTAAGGATCGAGTGCCGGATCAGGCGCACGCGATGCAGGATGTTGCGAATCAGTTCACGAACGTGTGGTTCGCCGCGGGCAAACAGCATTGGGATCTGGCGAACTTCTACTTAGGAGAAACGCGGAACCATCTGCGATGGGCCGTCCGCATCATTCCGAAGCGGAAAGACAATGCCGGCCGCGAAGTCGATCTCATTTCAATCCTAAAGGGGATGGAAAATGGACCGCTGGCCCAATTGGACGCGGTGATTAAAGCGAAGGATCAGGGCCGTTTCGTCGCCGCGTATAAATTCACGATGGAGAACTGCTACGCTTGCCACAAGGCGGCGGACAAGCCTTATCTGCGGCCGCAGATTCCGACCGGGCCGGCGACCCAAATCATCAACTTCGATCCGCACGCCACTTGGCCGCTGTAATCGGCAGGCCGTGATTAATGGTCTGTCATTTCTCGGTGCTGAAGCCGTTACGCCAGCGGCTACTACGACCGACCGTTCCATTGTGCATGGAGCAACTGCGTTGCCGCGATTACTCCCTGCCACTGGTCGACTTCCGGGCTGGTTGTCGGGGCCAGATCATCGCTGCCGCCACTCCGCTCGATTACGGCAACCTCGTCGTTGTCGGTTGTGATAAGTGCCAACTCGTTGGAGTTATGACTGACGGCGTCGGTCTTCGTGAGGCGCCCCGCGATTTCGAAGCAATCGCCGATCGGCCGACTCCTCAGCACGGTGAGCAGGAAGGTCACCGGCTGGCCTTCGAACTCGAGTCGCAGGAATTTCGACGGCGCCGATTGTGTGTAGATTAAACGGATCCCACTCACCGACATGCCGCTCGAGAGAGCCACGAAGGATGGGCCGAGCGGACGCAGCGACTTGTCGACGGGAGTGACCGTCACGTTCGTAATGAGCGAGTAACGACGGTCTTGTCGTCTCTCGCGACCCGGCTCCTCACGAAGCGTCTCCTTCCGCGCAAACCTTTGCAGGTTGGCAAGGGCATCAGACACGGCAAAACCATCGAACGCAGTAACGAATTCTGGCGGGCGTAGTTGCGCGATCACGGTCAGTCACACCCCGTTGCTGAAAGGTTTCGCCGGCGCGGGCATGCGTCGGCACTCAAACCTAGCACGCGGTTTGTGTTGCATTTCGGCAACATTCTTGCGAACTCGGCGATTTGAGGTTTGGATGCAGCCGGAAAAGTCGACCTCAGAAGTTAACGCCGCGGTGTCGACCGAGGTGCTGTTTCCGGCACAATTTTCGGCTCTCCGGGGTCTCCGACGGCGGTGGGTGGCCGCCGGTTTTCATCAGAAAATTTCCGATCGAGAAATGAATTTCCAGTCGCTTGAATCCGCGGAAACCATTTGTCATAGTTCACGCTTTCCTGGGAGTGCGTCGGCCGCCCGCGGCGCTTGCGGAGCGCAGGGATCGGGTGCTTGGGATAGATGCTCGCCGACGCTGCTGCGGTCAAGATGCGCACAATAGGTCGACTTCGATGACAATCCTGCTTGCCGCCGACACCATCGGGGGCTGGCTCGTCGGTCTGCGCATCCCGGGCGTGGGGCCGTTGAGCGAATCGGCCGCGTATGCGATCGCCGGCCTCATTCACGCGCTGCTCCTCTTTAATGTCTTCGGACTCACGGCGTTCATCTTTATTTGGTTGGAGCGCAAGGTTTCGGGCCGCATTCAGGACCGGCTCGGGCCCACGCGGGTCGGCGGACGGTTCGGCTGGCTGCAAAGCCTGGCTGACGGCGTCAAGCTCATCCAGAAAGAAGACCTCGTTCCCAAAGATGCCGACGCGATGCTGTTCCGTCTGGCTCCGTTCATGGTTTGTATCGCGTCGTTTTCGGCGTTCATCCTGATTCCCTTCAGCGATGGCTGGGTGCCGATTGCGGCTGACGTCGGCCTGTTTTTGCTTTTGGCTTTCCTGTCACTCGAAGTCTTCGGGATTATTCTCGCGGGATATTCGAGCGGCTCCAAATGGTCGCTCTTCGGCGGCATGCGGGAAGCGGCTCAGATGGTGAGCTACGAAATTCCCCTGGCGATCTGTGCCTTGATTCCGATCATCGCGGTCGGGACTTTGAACTTCGACGAAATCGGCCAGATTCAGCAGGGCTGGTTCGGCAATTGGCTTATCTTCCACGACCCGTTCACGTTTCTGGCCTACTTCATGTATTTCACGGTCGCGACGGCCAGCTGCAAGCGGGCC
>CAYWOV010000550.1:0-1349 GCA_964459965.1 uncultured Planctomycetaceae bacterium
GATTTGGTCTGGTTTGAAGTGGCCGGCGAGCTATGCGAATAATTCGTCGCCAATCTGATTTGGATCGATGGCCAACTGACGGCCGAACGCAACGACAATTTCTTCACGCTCGTCGAGCACCAACTCGTCCGGATTCTCGCCGGCGTCAATCAGCAGCCGGCGGAAAAAAGTGGAACAGATCAGGCAATCGGTCTGCGACGAAATTGCGTGCGCGAACAGGTTGGTTAACCGTTCGCCCAAGAACGGCAGCACCTCGTCGCGGAGGGCGTACCACTCCAGCAACACGCGGAGCGCAACGGGCGAATGCGCCAGGGTCCGTTTCATGTTGGTCACCCTGCCGTGCTCGGCAAGATGCTGTTCGATCACGGCGCGCGACGCGGGCGGAAACTCCTCGTCTTGCAGCGGGACAATCCGAGCCATTCCGATCGAATCCTTCCGCTTGGGGGGCGACCCACGAATCAGATTCCCGAGCCGTCGTCGAAAACCTCGCTCCGGAATTTTGCCTGCGAGATCTGGCTTCCCGGCGGAATGCTATGGGTCAACCACACGTTGCCGCCGATGACCGATCCTTGGCCGAGCGTGACTCGACCCAGGATGGTCGCGCCAGCATAGATCACCACATTGTCTTCAACAATCGGATGGCGGGCGTTGCCTTTCACGAGTCCGCCCGTTTCATCGACGGCAAACCGCTTGGCTCCGAGAGTGACTCCGTGATAAAGCCGCACGCGGTTGCCCAGTACGGCCCGTTTCGCCGATGACGACGCCCGTCCCGTGATCAATGAAAAAACTAGTGCCGATTTGCGCGCCCGGGTGAATATCGATGCCTGTCGTCGAATGCGCGATCTCGGCAATCATCCGCGCGATGAGCGGCAACCCGAGGCGATGCAGCGCATGAGCCAGGCGATGATGCAGGATGGCCGTGATTCCCGGATAGCAGGCCAGCACTTCATCGATACTGCGGGCGGCCGGATCGCCTTCGTAGGCGGCGAGAATGTCCGTTTCGAGCACGCGGCGAATGTCCGGAAGGCCCCGCGCGAAGTCGCGCACCAGTTCTTGGGCCCTGCGTCCTTGCTCGCGATGATCGATCCCGCTGCCGGCGACGAACTGCAACTCGAGCACCACCTGTTCCACCAGATCGCGGCACGCTTCGTCCAGCGTGTGCCCGACGTAATAGTCGATGCTCTCGTGGGCCAGTTGCCTCAAACCGAGCCGGTTCGGAAAAAGCGCCGCGCTCAACCCTTCGACGATCGAGGCTAGGGACTTTCGCGAGGGCAATCTGAGTGGATTGCCCTCGCGATGACGGGCCGCCAGCGACGCATTTCGCAAATCGCGAAGCTCGGCCACGATCG
>CAYWOV010000550.1:1449-3599 GCA_964459965.1 uncultured Planctomycetaceae bacterium
CTAGCAGTTCTCCAAAAAGATCAGGAGTCCGCTCTGAAACAGAGCGACGGCCAACGCCACCGGTCGCGCCAAGCGTTGCGAATGCCGGTTGAGCGCGCTGAGCGCATAAATCACGAAGAGCGTGCCGACCGTCTTGGCGAGCAAGAACAGAGAAGGGTCGCCGCCGTTGCATTTGATGAGCAACAGGCCGACCGGGTTTTGCTCGAAGTCGCCGATCATGTCGCCCGTGCGAACGACCAAATAGCCGTCGTAGGCGGAGATCGCACTCACATAGCAGAGGAGGCCCGCGAAGAGCAGCCCCCAGGCTGGAAATCGGCTTTGACGACCGACGTCACCGATTTTCGCTTTTTCGAACGGTTGTTTTGTTTGCACAGCCAGGCTCCGTTGGCTGTTTCGCCGTAAGTTGTTTGGGATTCATGCTTTTGATTCCTGCTTAGGGTTCTGCTGGTTACTCCGTTCGGAACACTCTTGAATATCGTCAACTAGGTAAGTAATATATAAGCCTATTTCTCAGATCAGTGGAGGTCAAGTGCGGAGTCAAGCGGAGGTAATAAGACTTCGCAATTCGACAAAGCTCTGACCCTGAAAGTCCGATTTGCACACTAGGCTCGCGCGCCTGTTCGCCACGGAATGGTTGATCGCAAGCATTCGAGAGCGCAAGATGTCAGCCTTGGAAGGTGCGGATGCGTAGACGAATACAGGCAGCGGCCGGTCACTGGTCTCGTTCGCCAAGGGCGAACGTCTTGTTCGCAATCGCCGTTCTCTTCGCCTTGCTTGCGCCCGGCAGATCGGCCGCGCGAGACGAAACGGCCTCTGTCGAATACTTCGAGAAGAACGTTCGTCCGCTGCTCGTGGCGAATTGCTACACCTGTCACTCGGCCGACACGAACTCCAAAGGCGGGCTTCGCGTCGATGATCGGAATGGCCTGCTCGCCGGGGGCAGTCGCGGGCCGGCCATCGTTCCGGGTAAGCCGGCGGAAAGTATGTTGATCAAGGCGGTCAGTCACACGGGCGCGTTGAAGATGCCGCCCGAGCGACGGCTCTCCGATGACGACATCGCGACGCTTAAAAAGTGGATCCGCGACGGCGCCGCATGGACGAAGGTCGAATCGGTTCCGTCGGACAAGCATGTGACTGCCGATTACAACAAGCTCCGCAAGGAACACTGGGCCTGGCAGCCGCTCAAGGATCCGCAACCGCCGGCCGTGTCCGACTCCGCATGGCCGCGCGACGCAATCGACCGCTTTGTCTTGGCCCGTCTGGCGAATAAAGGAATCAAACCAGTCGGCGATGCGCAGAAGCTCCCGCTCATTCGCCGGGCGACGTTCGACTTGACCGGCCTGCCGCCGACGCTCGCCGAGATCGACGCCTTTCTCGCCGATCGATCCGCGATGGCGTTTGAGCGGCTCGTCGATCGGTTGCTCGCCTCGCCGGCGTTCGGCGAACGTTGGGGCCGACACTGGCTGGATGTCGCCCGCTACGCCGAGTCGACCGGGTCGGCCCGCAACCTGCCCTTTCCGCACGCCTGGCGGTATCGCGACTACGTGATCCACGCATTCAACAGCGACAAGCCGTACGATCAATTCATCCGCGAGCAGATCGCCGGCGACTTGTTGCCGGCAGGCACGCCGGCTGAAAAGGCCGAGCATTTGATTGCCACCGGATTTCTGGCGCTTGGCGTGAAGGACGTCAACCAGCGATTCAAAGTCCGCTACATCATGGACAACATCGACGAGCAGATCGATACGGTCTCGCGATCGGTTCTCGCTCTGACGGCCAGTTGTGCCCGGTGCCACGATCACAAATTCGATCCGATCCCCACCACCGACTATTACGCGCTGGCGGGAATTTTTCGCAGCACGGACATGTGCGCGGCCCTCCGCAACAAAATGGGCGGACGCGGTCTCGACTACTACGATTCGCAAATGCTCCTGCGCCTCGGACCGCAAACGGCTGCAGCCAAAGATACGACGGAACAGATCACTCGCCTGCAAAAGGATCTCGCCCAGGCCCGGGACGAATTCGCGGCCATTCAGAAATCGGCGAAAAGGCTTCAGCAAGCCGCCGATGGACCTACGAACGTGGCCGCTGCGAGACAAAGAGTGAATCGGCTGCAAGCCGAGCTGGCCCGATTGAACGACCCGGCAGCA
>CAYWOV010000551.1:0-3591 GCA_964459965.1 uncultured Planctomycetaceae bacterium
TGTCGTCCTTCAACTCCTGATTGAAGCGGGGCTGCACGTCTTTGATCAGGCGGGCTTCGAGCAACAGAGCGTCCACCTCGCTCTCCGTCTCAATGAAGTCGACACCGCGGATTTCGGGGACGAGCTTGGCAGTTCGAATGTCTTCCGCCGCCGCGGAGTTGAAGTAGCTGCCGACGCGACTTCTTAAATTCACGGCTTTGCCGACGTAGATCACACGTCCGAGGGCGTCCTTCATCAGATAGACACCAGACGTCGTCGGCAGGTGCCGAATCGATTCGCGCAAATCGGGCGCACCCAAGTCTGTCTTTTTCTCGTCGCGCTTTTCGTCGCCAGACACAGCCGAACCCCGTTAGCAGTCCCTTGCGGTCGTCATAAGGAATTCTATGCGACGGGCGGCCAGGTACCAGAGCGATTGACGCCAGATAACGCCGCCCGCATGGTGGCAAAAAATAACCACGAATTCCCGCGATTCGCCAGCGGGGACGGTTTAGAATCATCTCGTGCAAAGACCAGTCGCTTTCTTACGTGAGCACGCTTGTCGATGTAAGATTTAGTTCCGTCTACCAAGCCCCAGTTATCGCCATCCGCGCCAGGCAGCTGCAATGAAGGATCGAGAGCCTGATCCTGTTGACCTGAATACCGGTCCGCTCGAACCAGCGCTGGCACAATTGCTAGCGCGGGCGAACGAGGCGCTGGCGGCGGGGTGTCCGACCGACGACATCGAACGCGAGATCGCGGCCCGGTTTGCCGCTCAATCTTCGGCGATTATTAAGGCTCTTAAGGCCATCCATGCGACAGGCTCGGAGTCCGCAGTTGCGTCTTCGAGCGCGCAACCGCGCGAGAGGGGGCAAGGCGCCGACACTTGGACAATGTCCGAACCTGTCACTTGGACGGGCGCAACGGTCGACGGCTCCCGTTCGCGGTTTGCGCGGTTTGAGCTTTTGGGTCGCATCGGGGCTGGAGGATCGGGTGTTGTGTTTCGCGCACGTGATCCGCAACTCGGCCGACTCGTAGCGTTGAAGGTGGCACGGGCTGAGACTCTTTTTTCAAACGAAGCCAAACTGCGATTTTCCAGGGAGTCCCGAGTCCTCGCCGCCCTGCGGCACCCGAACATCATTCCCATTTACGAAGCGGGAGAGGCGGATGGGCTACCCTACCTTGTTCAGGAATTGTGCGATGGGCCGAATCTCGCCGCCTGGCTCCGCAACCAAATCGACTCCGGACGGCCGATGCCGCCGATCACAGTCGCCGCTCGTTGGGCACTGCTCACGGCCCAGGCCGTCGCGCATGCTCACGCCTTGGGAATCGTGCATCGAGATCTGAAGCCCGCCAACGTTCTGTTGGAGCCAACGACTTCTCCAAACTCAAAAGGATTGGGCGCTTACCTCGCGGCCGACAGCTGTTTCCCCCGGATAACCGATTTTGGGATCGCGAAGCTCTTCGGTTCCGAAGAACCGGTCACGGCGACGCTCGCAGTCTTGGGGACAGCCGCCTACATGGCTCCGGAGCAAGCCGAGGGGAAGACGCGCGAAGTCGGAGCGCCGGCCGACGTTTATTCGCTGGGCGTGATCCTTTATGAATTGCTGACCGGACGTCGGCCCATCGAAGGACGAACCGACCTCGACACGCTGCGTCGATTGGCAATTGACGAACCGCCACGTCCCTCGCAACTTCGCGGCGAAGTGCCTCGCGATCTCGAAGCAATCTGCCTCAAGTGTCTCGAAAAGGACCCGGCGCGGCGGTATCCGACGGCAGCCGAGCTGGCCCGCGACTTGGAATGCTTCCTTCAGGGCGTGCCGGTCGCCGCTCGTCCGATTGGCCTGCTTCGCCGTGCGGCGAAGGCCTGCCGCCGTCAACGCCGGGCAGTCCGCATCGGCCTCGCTACTTTCTTGGTCGTTTTGATCACAGGCCTCTTGGTTTCGCAGCGCCTGCCGAAAGGCGGGCCTTCACAAATCGATCCTGCGTCCCTTTACACTCGCGACATTCGCGAGGCCTTCGATTTGTGGTACGAAAACGCCGAGCGCTTGCGGGACAATCCTCACGCCGGCGAAGAAATGGCAACGTTGCTGGCGAGCCACATCCCTGGACCGGGCGAAAGCGACCACCGCGGGTTTGACTGGCAGTACCTTTGGCGGTTGTGCCATCCGGCCCAGGCGGTTGGGCTTTTACCCCGTGTCGCGTCTTTGAAAGGACACATGGGTGACGTGTATTACGTCACCTTCTCGCGCGACGCATCGCGGCTTGCCTCAGCCGGCCGCGACCGGACGGCCCGAATTTGGGACGTCGCGACGGGGCGAGAGGTGTGTGTCTGCTCCGGGCATACTGACGAGGTCAATTGGGTCGATTTCTCGCATGACCAATCGTTGTTGGCGACCGCTAGCGAAGATCATTCCATCAAAATCTGGGATGCGACGACTGGCAAAGAACGGTTCACGTTATACGGGCATTCCAGCGAAGTCGTCTGTGTTCTTTTCGATCAAACTGGGAGTCGGTTAGTTTCCGCCGACCATCGCGGCGTCCTAAAACTGTGGGACTTGTCCACCCAGCGCGAACTTAAGTCTGTCGCCGCCCACGTCGGTCGAATCCAAAGCATCTCGTGGGCTGCGGACGGACGTCTGATGGCCACCGTCGGCGATGATGAAATCGTTCGTCTCTGGAGTATGCCGGACATGGTCCCCGCCGGCGCTCAAAGATCGGAAGGCGCCCACTCGGCCTGTTTGAGCCGGGATGTCGAACTGATCGCATCGGGCGGCGGTGGGACGATCAAAGTCTACGATGTGCGGACAGGCGGTTTACGTAGCACGTTCTCCCACCATTTGAATCACATCGAATCGGTGCGATTTTCGCCCGACGGGCGGCAAATCGCCTCTTGTGCCGGTGACGGAACCCTTCGCCTTTGGGATCTGGCGAGTCGACAAGGATGGACGGCCGCGACGCCACGGCTTGCAACTCCCACGTCAGACATTCGAGTTGGCCTCTGGTGCGTGGCCTATTCTTCGGACGGCCGCCGGCTGGCGACATCCGCTCGCGACGGCCTGATCGAAATTTACGAAACGTCCGTCACTCCTCAATGGACGCTCGTGGCAAATGCGAAATCGCTGAGCAGGCCAAGGCAATTGGCCTTTTCGCCAGATGGCAACCGCCTTGCCGTCGCTTGGCGATTCAATAAATTGGCGGAGGGCGGATTTCAGATATGGGACGTTTCGAGAACGCGGCCGGCCATCCTCAGCGATGTCGTTGGGGCAGGCGCTCGCGCCGTGGCGTTTTCCCGCGATGGCAAGGATCTTGCGGTTGGATTCGATGGTAAAGTTGACATCGTAAATGTCGAGACCGGACGGCGACGCGAGCAAATCGACTTGCCACCACACACAGCAGCGTGCAGTGTCGACTTTGGTGCGGACGGAACGCTCTATGTCGCCCAAGGTCCAAGTGCGCCCGAGGTATTAACGCTCCACGCCTATGACGCAAAAACTCGTATCGACGTTAAAACGATCGGCGAGCCGTTCTTTCACTCGGGTCTCGGAGGCGTCGCCTTTGGGCATCGCCGAGATCTTCTGGCCACCTGGCACCCCGAGACGAGTCCGGGAGTTT
>CAYWOV010000552.1:0-3588 GCA_964459965.1 uncultured Planctomycetaceae bacterium
CCAATAAAGTGTTGGGCCTTGCTTTTTCGCCCGACGGCCGGACCATGGCCTCTGGATCGAAGGATCGGACAATCCGGATCTGGAGGCTTCAGTTGCCGCGCGGGGATGTGGTCGGCAAGGAGCGGCATGACACGACACACCGGAATGCAGGCCCTCTTGATCGAAACGACTCCACATCGCTTGTCATTCAAGCTCCGGCATCCGTCGAATCCGTTGCGTTCAGTCCCGACGGCAAGATCCTGGCGTCGAGCGGCAGCGAAGAAAACGTCCGGCTGTGGGATCCGCAATCGGGCAAGCTTCGGACCACGCTGCGCGGACACAAGGACGGAGTCTCGGCCCTCGCCTTCTCGCCAGACGGCAAGCTGTTGGCGACCGGCAGCGACGACACGACGGTGAAGCTGTGGGACCCTCAAGGCGGCATGGAACTGACGACACTGACTGGCCACGGTCATTGGATTGAGGCGCTTGTTTTTTCGCCGGACGGACGATTTCTGGCCTCGGGAAGCCACGACAACACGATCCGGGTCTGGCAGTTCCCCGCCAGGCAGCCTCTCGGCGATCCGGCGGCAAAAAAGCCGGCACCTTCACCCGTCGCGTCGTGGCCGGCCGGTTCGATTGTGGAATGGACGAGCTTCAAGGGCCACACGGCGCCCGTGTCGTCATTAGCCTTCGCGCCGGATAGTCAGACGTTGGCTTCGGGCGGACAGGACAAGACAGCCAGACTCTGGGACGTGACCCAGGGGCAGGAACAAGTCACTCTCTACGGACACCGTGGTCCCTGCTACTGTGTTGCGTTTTCTTCGGACGGCAAACTGCTGGCCACCGGCGGTGACGATCGGACGGCTCGGCTCTGGGACGTGCAGACTCGCCGGCAGAAAGCCACGCTGGCGGGCCATAAGCTCCGCGTCACGAGCGTCGCGTTTTCGCCAGATGCCGGAACGCTCGCCACGGCCTGTGCGGACGGGATCGTCAAGCTGTGGGATGTGGCGCGTCAAAGCGAGCGCCCCGGTGTGTCGCTGATCGAGCACGCCAACGCAATGGTTACCTGTGTCGCCTTCTCTCCGGACGGCGAATTGCTGGCCTCGGGCGCCGGCGAAGGCCTGGTGTGCCTTTGGGACGCGAAGACCGGTCAAAACAAGGCGGTGCTGAGAGCAAATCAGGAATCGGTCGCGAGCGTTTTGTTTTCGCCCGACGGCAAGTTGCTGGCCGCGGGCGGCAACGATTCGGTTGTAAGAATTTGGGATGTGGCGTCGCGCACCCTGAAAACCTCGCTGAAAGCCGAATTGAGCGAGGTGAGTTCCATCGCATTCAGCCCGGACGGCACGACGCTGGCTTCGGCGGGCCGCGACTTCAAGGTGAGGCTTTGGGATCTGGCTACCCAGCGCGTGCGGGCCACGTTGTCCGGGCATTCCGCTTCGGTTGCCGCCCTCGCGTTTTCTCACAGCGGCACGCTGCTGGCTTCGGCCAGCGACGATTCCACAGGCATTTTGTGGGACGTTGCCACGGGGAGAGACCTCGTCACGCTGAGAGGACATTCGGCCGTTGTGCATTCTGTGTCGTTCGCTCCGGATGACCGCACCTTGGCGAGTGGGAGCTTCGACTCGACCGTGAAGCTCTGGAACATTGCCGCTGCAACGGAACCGGAGGTCTTGGTGTACGACGCACAAAATGCGCAGTCGACTCGAGAGTCGGCCGATGCCGCCCGAGCGCTTGAGCACAATAACCAGGCCCGGCTGCTGGCGACCAATCGGAATGCGGCGCTTCGCGATCCCGCCCGGGCCGTCGAACTCGCGCAAACGGCCGTCAGGCTCGACCCCGCGAGCGGCATGTATTGGAACACGCTCGGAATCGCGCTGTCTCGCAACGACGATTGGTCTGGCTCTGAGAAGGCGCTCCGGAAGTCGATCAATTTGCGCGGCGGAGGCGATAGCTTCGATTGGTTTCCACTGGCGATGATCGATTGGCGGCGAGGCGACAAGGATCATGCGTCGAAGACGTACCGAGCGGCCCTTGCGTGGATGACGAAAAACGCCCCGCAGAATGAAGAACTGCAGCAGTTGCGCGCTGAGGCCGCGACGGTTTTCGCGACTCCGGAATCCTTGCCACAGCACGAGTCGGACGAACTGCTCGTGGCGGCAGCGCTGGCCGAGGCTGCACCGGAAACATCGTCGTCCTATGCGAATCGCGGCACGGCGTACGCAGATCTGGGTCTGTGGCGTCGTGCCGCAGATGATTTCACAAAGGCCGTCAACCTCGGCCAAACGGACGTTCAGTTGTGGTATCAGCGGGCGCTGGTCTGCGCCGCGATGGGAGAACACGCCGCCTACCGGGCCGCCTGCACGGATTTGGCGAAGCACTTCGCTTTGCCCGGTGACCACCAGACGGCCGGAATGGTGGTTTGGAGCTGCGCGCTGGCTCCCGATGCGGTCGCCGATTTCACTGCCGTGGTCGCGCTGGCCACCCGAACGGCCGATACCGACCCTCAGTTCGCACAGTTTGTTCAGGGACTGGGCGCGATCCTGTTACGGGCGGGCCGCTACGAGGAGGCGATTCGCAAGCTCGATGCGGTTGATCAAATCCAGAAACGCGGCGGCACTCACGCCACATTGCCGGCATACACATGGTTCTTCATGGCCATGGCCCACCATCGGCTTCATCATCGTGCCGAGGCCGAAAAGTGGCTCGCCGCCGCCTGCGAGGAAATGGATCGTTGCTTGCAAACGAACGCCTACGAAGTGAATTTCCACTGGCCCCGCCGGGCCAGTCTCATGATTCTTCGCCGCGAGGCGGAAGCCCTCGTCGGCAAGCCCACCACAACGCAACATAAAACTTCGAATGAACCGGTCGAGCCAAAGCGTTAGCCCGGCCAGTGCCCAATTGTGGTCCATTGTTTTGCTGATTCATTGAATCGGGGCTGCCACGCTCCGCAATGGAAAATGCCGGTTTGTCCGACAAACCAAGGCGGTCTCTTGGCGTATTCGGTTGCGAAAACTCGCCACTGTAGTTGACGCGATCTTCTGATACCCGCGCCGCCAGACGGGCGCCAGGCTTCGCCCGGCCCTTCTCGCAGAAAAACCTTTCCAGAGGTCGAAATCGATGAAACACGCCGCAATCAAAAGTCGGAAACGTTGTGGACTTATGAAGTGGGTGTTCGCATCGTTGACAGTGCTGATTCTCGTGTTGGTCGTGAGTGCAGCGAAGCAGCCAGCGAACGAGCCGACGATCACAATCGAAGGACACCAAGTGCCCTATCGGCTCGTCAGAGTTTGGAATAAGCATGCATCTGGAAGGCGGACCGTCGTTGCGTATTTCGATCCGGATTCGCAGGTCGAATTCGTCGAATGGGTTCCAGTTGCTAAAGCCAACGAGATTCTTGCCTTCCAAGCCGCCCACAAGCCGCGCTGAGTCTCTCCGGTCTTCGAAGTTGATCAAGGGATCGGCAAAGAAAATGACACGTATTTGCTGATGATTGAGCCGCGAGCCAGGCGCGATCCGCTTATGATCCACTGCGGCCAGAGAATTTGGTCGTCACATCTTCCACTCTCCCGAAATCTCAAGCGTTTTCCGGAAAAGCCGAAAATCGACCGA
>CAYWOV010000553.1:0-1955 GCA_964459965.1 uncultured Planctomycetaceae bacterium
GACTTGGAAACGCAGATCCTCGACATGCTGGCCGCCCGCCATGCCCAAGCGGTTGCGCTGGCTGACGTCGAGCAGGTCTTGGCCCGTCTCGATCCGCCCGTCTCGATCCGCCCGAGGCGTATGTCGGCGACGCCCCGTCTTCTTCCAGTCCGCAGCCGCGTCCGACGGACATTCCGCGAGTGCGATCCTCGTTCTCGCGGGAAGCGGTTCAAGCGGTCGTGTGTATTGGCGTCGGAATCTTGGGTCTGGCGGCCTTGTGGTTCGATATGGCCGTATCGACTAGCGTGCGGGCCGAACAGTTGCTGGGGCAGGATGCGCTGCCGCCGCTTTCGGTGATTGTGCTATTCGTCACGGTGGCCGTTGCCGGGACTGTCGCGGCGATCGCCGGACCGATCGTGGGAACGGTTCTCGGATGGATCGCCACGAAGCGCATTCGTGCGTCGGACGGGACGGAATACGGTTTGGCCTATTCTGTGATCGCGGCGCTCTTTTATCCTACGGTTCTCATCTGGGTCGTCACCCTGATGAATTCGGAATGGGGCATGGTGACGCTCTATCGCCGGGAGGGTGTCAGAGTGGTTGACCACGAATATTGGATGTTGCTGCGGTCGATGTGGATCTTCTGTGCCGTCCTGCTGACTCTCGTTCTTATCGGGCTGTTGCAGCGGTTCACACGGTCACCCCGCATGGCTCGGCGATCCGCTCCGGTCCAAAAGAGGCTTGTGGCAGCGATGCGGTGAGCATTCCGCAACGAGAGCCCGATTGCACCGGCATCCTGCCTGGAATCCGCTTGGCCGCTTTCGTAGTGTAGGGGTGTCCGTTCCGGAGCGACTTGCGGCCGTCATTCTGCCGTCCGAATCGGCCCGATTCATTGCAAAAGCGAGGGGAAAAGTGATTCGATCGATCCGTTTCCAATTATTGTTGCCGTCGTTGATTTTGCTTTGTCCCTTCCTCGCCGTTTCGGCGGTGCGAGCCGAGATCGAAGTGGGAACGGGGGTCCGCATCATTACGCCAAACCCGCTCTTGCCGGTCTCGGGCGGAATCGGGCCGGGGGCTCCCGTGCACGACAAGCGGGGCGATCTCAGCGTGCGGGCAATTGTCTTTAAAAACGGTTCGACCTCCGTCGGTGTCGTGAGCGTCGACGTGATCGGCTTTCCGGGAGTCCTGGCTGACCGCGTGCGGGCCAAAGTGCCGCGGATTGCACAAAACAACATCCTCATCGGCTGCACCCACACGCACAGTGCTCCGGATTGCTACGGCTTTCCCGATGGCCGCGGCGGACACAGCGGCGACCTCAAATACATGGACTTCGTCTGCCACGAGGCGGCGGCGGCGCTGAACGAGGCGATCGACCACCTGCAGCCCTGCACGATCAAAATCGCCACCGACAAGGCGCGGGGAAAAATTGCGTACAACTATTACGCTCCGCAGCTCTACGACCAGCGGATGAGCGTGATCCGTGCCGAGACGCCCTCCGGGAAGACGGTGGCGACGCTCGTCAATTACGCGATCCATCCCGAGGTGCTGGGGCCCGAAGCCGGCTATCTCAGCCCCGATCTCGTCGGCCCGCTTCGCGATCGGCTGGAACAATTGGCCGGCGGCATGGCGATTTTCATGAACGGGGCTCAGGGAGGCATGATCACGGCGGACAACCGCCTGCTCGACAAACCGAGCAATCCGCAAGAGGCGAAATGGAACGATGCCCGCACCTGGGAGGAGTGCCTGCGGATCGGCCACCTGATGGCCGACGAGGCGCAGCGGATCATCAAAGACGCGGCGGTTCAAAAGGACCCGCAGCTCGCCTGCCATTCGCTCGACGTGCAGTTTCCCGTCGAGTCGCCGCTGATGTGGGCCATTATCGTCGGTTCACCGTTGCATTATCCGCACAACGAGAACCACACGATCACGGCCCGGCTCAATCTCGTGAACCTGGGAAATGCACAGATCGTAACGAT
>CAYWOV010000553.1:2055-3587 GCA_964459965.1 uncultured Planctomycetaceae bacterium
CGATCACGGCCCGGCTCAATCTCGTGAACCTGGGAAATGCACAGATCGTAACGATTCCAGGGGAGGCCTTGCCCAACATCGGCTTTTATCTCAAGCGAAAAATGCACGGCCAGCACAACCTGCTGTTTGGGCTGACCAACGACGCCTTCGGCTACATTCTGACGAAAGTCGATTTCAAGAGTTTTCCGCGGTACGACTACGTCTCCCGCACGTCGCTTGGAGAGATGACGGGGGAAATCTTGATCGAGAACGTGCTCAAGCTCGTCGAGACAAGTGGGGCTCCCGAGCGGCTGTCGGCGAAATGAGGTTCGGTACGCGAACAGACACCCGGCCTGAGCAGGTCCTTCGGCCGACGATGACACGGTCTTAATGGGCCGAAATAGTCTATTCCACGGCGCGCGGAAATCGTAAACTGACTGACAACAGGCGGGCCGATCCACGCGGAACGACTTTTGACGGTCCGCACTCGATCACGAACGGAGGTAGGCTGTGCACGCTCGAATCGGCGAAAACCGGGGCATTTGGTTGGTAGGGGGCGTTTTGCTCGGACTTGGGATTTCGTATTTCTGGCCGCATGAACCCTTGCGGGCCGACCAGGCCGATCGCAACGACAAATTTGGCATGATCTCGGTCGCGGCCAGCACGGCCATCGCCGGCCTGCCGGGGACCGAGGCGATTTTCATTTTGGACTTTGTGACGGGCCGGCTGCAGGGGTTCTACCTCGCTCCGAATGTGGGCACTTTCACGCAGAGTTATTACCGTGACGTGGCCCAGGATCTGAAGTTGGACGAAAAGGGAGCGGCACAGCCCGTTTATGCGTTTGTCGGCGGGCAGGGACAAATCGCCGGCCAAGGCGCTACATTTGGCGCGGGCATGGTGTACATCGCCGAGTTGACCACCGGCTCACTCGTCGCCTACGCCTTTCCTTTCACCGCTCAGAACAACGGCGTGCCGGCGCAGCCGATGCAGCCGATCGCCAAAGCCCAGTTCCGTCAGCCGATCGCGAATTAGTCGCCTCGGAAGATTTAAGCAATTGGTTCAAGCGGCTTGGGGCGGCGGCAGATGACCGCTCGCGCGCGGCCATCGATGCGGGCGAAAATCAAGACGGCGGACTGATCGCCGGTCAACGGGATCTTGCGCCGCAGGGCCTCGACGTCGATGGGGATTCGCCGGCATTTGATTTCCAGCCGGCCGATTTGCGAATCGCGAAAATAACGGCGGATCTCGCGGTCGTTGTTGGGCAGCACGGCCAACACCTCGAAAGGCCGCACAAACGGCGAGTCGACGACCTGATCGGCCGTGAGATACTCCTCCTCGTCGTCGAGCCGGGCCAGTGCCGATCGCGTGGCAAACAAGTCGATCAGTCCGGCCCGCACGAGCGCAGGGTCCGGATCGAACAGGAACCGCCCCAATGACCCGATCGGCGCGACGGCCGCCAGGGGATCACCGGCGATCGTCTCGCCTGCCGGAAGGACGGTCGCCCGCCAAGTGCCCGAAGCCGCAAGCTCGCCGAACCAGATTGTCGCCTCTTT
>CAYWOV010000554.1:0-3576 GCA_964459965.1 uncultured Planctomycetaceae bacterium
TCGTGAACGGACCAGTTGAGGTCGCTGTTGGCCCGCCAGCCGTAGAGCGTTTTGCCGTCAAACAGGCTGATCCACCCGTCGGCCACCTCGGCATTGGTAAGCGGCGGCACGGGGACCGCCGAATCGTTGGCGGCCTGCGCGAAGCCAAGCGATAATTCCACGATCAGAGCCGTGACCAAGGCCGCAAACGTCGACAAACGGGCCATTATGAGGTCCTGGAGGAATGAATGGCGGAAAACGAATTTCTGCAGTATCAGAGCCAGGCGGCGTTGGCCATTTCAAGTCCGCAACACGGCTGTTGATATGAAATTCCTATCGCGGCTCTCGCAAATGGCGAAACTGTAACGGTTGTCCGGGTCATGCCGAAGAAGCCGCCGTAATGCGGCTTGTAACAATTCTTCTCGATTTGCGGGCTGCCCAACCGATCTGCAGAAAGGGTTTTTAGCGAAACTATCGAGTCTAAGAGATGTCCGGCATCGGTTGGGGCTGGCGGTTGCGGGGGACAGGAAATTGGGAATGCGATTGAGACCGCTCAGGCTCGACCGGCGTTCGAACGACTCTCCAATTGAGCTTCGCGCGCGACGGAATTCGCGTCTTCGGTTTTGGACATTGGTTGTGGCTTCTTGCGCGTGCGGTTGGAACGGAAACGTGGCGCGTGGCCAGACCCCGAGCTGGAACGGACCGCCTACGAGCGAAATAATTCAGCCAAGCGGAAGCCCCTCTGTCCTGGCCGACCACGAGAACGAGAGCTTCGTCAGTTCGTTTTCGCCCACTTTTTCAAATGGTCAGGCGCCGTCCGGAAGCGACCGCGAGTCCACAAATAGCCCGCCGACGTCCCCACTTGCATCCGCGGCAAACGCGTGCGATTCGCAACCATGCGGCGAGACCGGTGGTGCGGCCGGCGATCCGCATCGCGTTTTCTGCGAGGAGTGCCCGAAGTGGGGCATGCTGACTTTCGTCGGTTACGATTCATGGCGCGGCATTTCGGATGACAGTTGGCAAAACAATGGCATCCACGTCGGGGCTAACTTGGGGACATGGTTGGGCCCTGTTAGCGAGGCGACTGGAATCGGATTTCAATTCGGCGGAAGCGTGGGCGTTTACGATTGGTCGGGGGCCGAGTATCGCCCTCGCGACAGCGCGGTCGAAACGCAGGGCTTCATTACGTACGGTTTCTTCCGCAAGCCGAATCAAAACTCAAAATGGAGCGCCGGGGTCGTCCAGGACTGGATGCTGAACAATAACTTCGGCGAATACAGCCAGAATCCCAGCCTGAGCCAAATTCGTGCTCAATTGGGTTATGCGTTGACTCCGTCGAACGAAATCGGCCTATGGGGTGCCTGTCGGGTCCTGAGCGATACGCACTTTGTCAGCGGTGTCGGGTCAACGACGTGGCGGCCGATCGATCAACTCAATCTTTATTGGCACCATAAGTGGGAGCTCGCCGGTGCGGACACTTCGGTGTGGATTGGTCTACCGGAGCGGGACCGCCTGGGCGGAAGCGGCAGCTTGGGAGAATATATCGCGGGCGCTTCGGCCAACGTACCTCTGAGCAACTGGTTTGCCGTTTACGCGCTCGTGACTTACATGCATCCCTCCGCGGGTCCTGGGGGCGAGGGCTCCACTGAAGATGAATGGAGTTTCGCGATTGGACTGGCGTTCTATCCGGGTCGAAATGCTCGCTCGAATACCGTCGCCGGTCAGTGTTGGATGCCGCTGATGCCGGTCGCCAATAACAGCTACTTCTTCGTCGACACGAACCACCATTGAGTTGAGCAGGGGATCCGCGGCAAAGGGTCGGCCTGATCGAATGATCGAGACCTGCGACTTCTGAATCCTGCCGTGCCTCTCAGAGTTCAGCCAGCAACCGGTCGACTTCGTTTAATTGCGACTCGACGCGCGAGTTGAGTTCGTGTCGCTCCTGCCAACGTTTGAGCGACGCCACGCACTCGGGGTCGAGGCCGGTGCCGGCTTCCCGCGAGAGAATCTCTTCGATCTGGGGCCACGCAAGCGCGTCGCGATAAGGACGCTTCGCCGACAAGGCTTCGCAAACGTCCGCCACGGCGAGAACGCGGGCGACCCAAGGGAGTCGCGTTCCGGGCAAACGGCGATGGTAGCCGCGGCCATCCAATCGTTCGTGATGTGCGGCCGCCACGTCAGCCAGCGCCCCGAACGCCTCAACCTGTTGCAGGATTTGCTGCGTATAGTCGGGGTGTTTGCGGATCTGGTTGAACTCGTCCTCGGTCGGCTTGCCCGGCTTGTCGAGGATCAAGCTGGAGACGCCGAGCTTGCCAATATCGTGCAGCAAAGCGGCCCGGCGGAGGTCCCGCTCGAGTTCGCCGCCGACGCCGAATTGTTGCGAAATGCCGACGGCAATTTCGGCCACTCGGGTCGAATGTTGAAAGGTCCAGGGCGATTTCGCATCAACGACGCTCGCGAATGCCGAGGCGACCCGGTCCAGGCACGGCTCGTCGGCGAGAAGCACGGCGTCTTCGGGTTCCAAGGGAGCAACTTCGCTGGGCAAGTCGTCGCTGCAAAGGCGAGACCAGAAAGACGCGTCACGTCGAATCGCGGCGAGCGAATCGACAAGATTCGGGTCAAACCACCGGCCGCGGCGGCTTTGCGCGACGTCCATGGCCGAGTTCAAGTCGTAGGCGGTAAAGAAAACCTCGACGGTTTGCGACAAACAGCAGATGCGGCCCAAAAGCGAAATGTTCTCGCCTTTTAGGCCGCGCGGGCAACCTTGGCCGTCCCAATGCTCGTCAAGATGCAGGATGGCGGTGGCAGTCGCCTCCGGGAGCTGTAAGGTGCTGGCAATTTCCGCCCCCCGCTCACAGCGGACTTGGGCGATTTTGCGCGCTCCTTTTTCGCCGCTGCGGACAATTGCCGCCATTTTCACCAGCTTGTCGACTACCGAGCCTCCCGGGGCGCACTGTCGCCAGCAATGCTTGAAGGCATCGCCGGGCTGAGTCAGGTCGACCATCCGCGAGGTGTTCTTGACCACGCGATCATCGGCACCGAACAAATACGCCATCTTCGCCGCATTACTCGAACAGCCGAGATCTTTCAGCAAGAGTGCATAGAACAAAGCCGAGCGATCGGAAACAGAGAGGTGCAGCTCCTCGGCCAAGCGCATGCCGATCAACGCGGAGCGCATGCAGTGTCCCTCCGGCTGCCCCTGGGTGATGTCGAGGGCGACCGAGAGTGCGGAGATGATTTCCGAGAAGCGAATTTGCGTGGCGTCAATCAGCCGGCCCGAAGGCGGCTCGTTCGAGGCGGCGACAGGAAGGCACAGATCGTCGCAAAGTGCGCCGGGCATCAAATGGTTCTCTACGTCTGGAGGCGACCGGGTCAGGGCAATCCAGTTGAAAGCATAGTTCACCTCGTCTCGAGACCGTGCTTGTCGCCGTAAGTCGCTGACAATCAATAGTTAGAGGCCAAGGCGGAGTGACGAATCACTCGGCCTTGGCCTCTTGGATTCTCAAGCCGTCACCCCAACCGGACGATCACGGGAAGGGGAAATATGGGAAGCCCGATTGCGGGAACGTGAGTTGCGGCGGCCCATGCACCGTGGAC
>CAYWOV010000555.1:0-3572 GCA_964459965.1 uncultured Planctomycetaceae bacterium
TAGGTCGCTGTTGAGGGTGGAAATTTGTCCGCTTCACCAGCCGCGGACGTACCACCAAGCCAACAGGCACAAGAGCGGAAAGAGGATGAACACGATCGCCAAGGTCGCCAGATTGGAACCGAAATTATCGGGCCAGCGAGCCATGGCATGAAGAGCGAAGAGGACGGCGGAGGGTCCGGGTTTTTTCCCTCGCCCTTCACCCCTCGTCCCTCATCCCTCTCTCATCCAATGACTTCCGGGTCGGTTTCGGGGACGGCATCTTTGTCCGGGTCGAACCACTCGCGTTTGAAGACGATCCGCTTTTTGTGCTTCATGGCGAGGTTGGCGGTGAGCGCCATGATTGCGTCGCCCATGGCGAGCGTGCCCGGGCAGCGCAGGCCGCCTTCTTGCGGCGTCTTTTGGATATTGTTGCGGACGCAGTAGGCGAAATGCTCCATCTCTTCGGTGTAGCCGCGACTGACGGACGTTGGGCCTTCCGCCGAGGCGTGGCCGCCGGTGTTGGTTTCGTAGGCTTCGAGAACGGGGCCGCCGCCTTTTGTGGAATTGACCACAAAAATTCGCTGCTCGAGGCCGCCGCCGGCTGACGTGGGGCTTTCTTCCTTGAACAACAGGGCGTCCTTTTCGGTGCGAACCATGAGCGTGCCGCGGCTACCGAAGACCGTTTCGCCGTAAGGCTCGAGGCGGTTCGTGCTGATCGACGAGTAGGTGACGATGCAGATGTCCTTCTGATCCTGCTCGTAATGCGGGCCCGGGAACTCGAAGGTGACGTAGATGTGGTCGTCGATCTCGCGATCGTCTTCCTGCTTGTCCTTCGAGCCGACGCCCTGGACGCCGTAGAAGTTCTTGCCGCCGTAGCCCTGGACCGCCAAGGGGTGCTTTTTACCCAAAAAAATGCTGGCTGCGTCCATCTGGTGGCTGCCCAATTCGGCCATCAGGCCGCCGCCCGTTTCGTTGTAGAGCCGCCAGTTGATGAGCCGCTCCATTGAGTCGAAGCCGTATTCCTTGATGCGGCTTTCGAGCGCCTCGCGGTCGATGCCGGCGATGGGTTTTCGCCAGCTGTCGCGGCCGGGGAAGCTGTTGTTGCGGTGCCATTGGGCACGAATAAATTTGACATCGCCCAAGAGGCCCTCGCGGACGATGTGATTGGCGTTGTCGTAGAGCACGCTGTAGTGCCGCTGATGACCGACCGCCAGCAGGAGTTTTTTCTCCTTCGCCAGGCGAATCATCTTTTTGCACTGGGTGATGTCGTGGGCCATCAACTTTTCGGTGAGGACGTGCTTGCCCGCGTTGAGGGCGTCCATCACCAGCGGGCCGTGCTGATTGAGGGGCACGGCGATCACGACGGCCTCGATGCCGAGATTCTTGTCGGCCAAAAGCTCCCGGTGATCGTTGAAGACCTTGATTTTGCTGGCGGTTTTTTCGCCCAGCTTGCGGATCAAGCCCATGCGGTCTTCGTTGCCGTCGCCCACCATGGCCCGGACGCGGTTCGACGGGCGGAGATCGGCGATGGCCACGATATTCATGTACTCCGGGGGATGCTGCGTGAGCAAAATATTGCCCTCGTCGCCCGTGCCGATGAAGCCGACGCGGACCCGGTCGCCTTCGAGCTTTTTGTAGCCGAAGTAGGCGGCCCCCAGTCCGACGGTGCCGGCGGCGGCGGCCTTGATGAAGTCGCGGCGGTTCACGCTGGAATCATTCAATCCGCTGGAAATACGATTGAAATTCTCCGAGCCGACCTGGATTTGTTCGGGCGTTAATTGCATGGCGGAAACCCTTGTTACGGCATTACGGAAGGCGGCGGCGGGCTGGCGGTGCGGCGTTTGCCAGGGAAAAGGCCGCAAAAGAGGCGGTCCAAACCGAACCACTGCCCGGTGGGCATCGCGGCAATCGCCAAAAGGGCGATGACCTCGATCAAATTCTTGTTGACGATAAAGCTGTGCTCGGGTCCGGCCGTCTCGATGAGTTCTTCTACGCCGGGCCAAGGCGGTATCGCCAAATAAAACGAAAGTAAAAGGATGGCGGCGGCGATAGCCGAGACGCGGGTCACCAGGCCGACCATCAACAGGCCGCCGATCGCAAGCAGGGCCCAGATGGTCATATGGTCGATGCGCTGCTGCGGGGTCAACGGTTCGGGGACGGGGCCGCGGGTGAGCTGTTCGGCGGTTAGTAGTTTGCGGGCTTCTTGTTTGAAATCGGATTCGAGCGCTCGCACCGGGTTCACAAGGTCGGCCCGCAGCTTCTGGATTTCGCCCCACTGCACGTCGAGATGGTGGTGCTCGAAGGCTTGCTTCGCGCGAGGCAGCTCGTCTTCGTAACGGGCGAGCAATTCCTTGTATTCGGTGATCTTCCCTTTGCGCTGCTCGACGACTTCCTTGGTTTTATCGTCGCGGTAGACGATGCCCACGCGTTCGGGGTCGATTTTCAATAGCACAGCCACCCGCTCTTTGTAACTGAGCTTGGCGGATTGCCGGAAAACTGCGTCCAAGGCTTTCAGGAACCGCTGCGTGTCGGACGGGGCAGCGTTCTTGTCGCTTTTTGCGACGTGCTCCAGTTCGGCTTTTTCCTTAGGGATTAGGTGCTGCTTGCCGTCGACGACGAGCTTTTTTGCGTCGGCATCGTAGAAAATAACCTTTTCGACCTGCCGCGGAAACTTGATTCCGGCCGGCAATTTGGCAAGGGGCACCGAAAACTGCGCCGGGCCGTCGAGCATTTCCGACAAGCGCAGCTTTTGGGCCTCGGTCAGGTCCGGGTGCTCTGCAACAAAGGCGTCTCGATAGGCGTCGAGACAAGCCGCGACCTGGTCGTAGTCGAGCCAGTGCAAGTCGTCCGGATCGCCCGTCATTTCACGATAGAGATTGCGAAGCGGGCCGCGCGCATTTCGCAGGTAGCCAGCCGACGTCCACGGTTTTGCGGAAGAAAATGTGTTGAGCTTCCACAACCCCTCGTAAACGAATTGCCAACCGATCGCGAGCCGCAGCAAAACGATGAAAAGCACGGCGATTCCGGACAATCGCCACATGTCACGCACGACGATAGACCTCCGCCTCGACATTTCCCTCGAAAAACAACACCTCTTCTGAAACTCCGCAAAGGAGGACTTCCAGCGTGCGGCCCCGTTTCGGCAAACGAACGAAAATCGCACCGATCTCTGGGTGATTATCGCAGTAACGCAGCGCGTTTTCGACTCCGACGACGAAAAACGCGGTGCTGAGCGCGTCGGCTACGGCGGCCGTCGGAGCGGTCACCGTGACGGACAGGAGCTGTTCGGCGGGCCACCCTGTGCGAGGGTCGACAATGTGGCCGTAGCGTTTGCCGGCATGGCGAAAGTATTGGACGTTTGAGCCGCTCGTCGAAAGCGATTGTGCCTTCAAGAGGATAGTTGCAAGCCGCTCGTGGGGAAGCAGCGGGTTCCGGATTCCGACCGGCCAGCCGCCGTAGCCGCAGTGATCGCCGCGGACCAGGACGCTGCTGAATCCACCATGGAAGAGCCACTCGTCGACGCCCTCTTGGACGAGAAAAGCGGCTGCCTGATCGACGGCGTGTCCCTTGCCGATCGCTCCCAGATTGAGTTC
>CAYWOV010000556.1:0-3570 GCA_964459965.1 uncultured Planctomycetaceae bacterium
CACCACGTCCCGGGCAACGACAACGTGAGGCCCAGACAAAACCACACCGGAATCATCAAAAGTCCGACAGCGACTTCACGAAAATCTCGCCAGAAGATCAGCGTTCGAAACGCTCGTTGCTTACTCTGCACCTCTTTCAACAGCAAGTCTGCATAGACCGTGACGCGCGTCGCGGACGTCTGCGCCTGCCATGCCTGCTGGTATTTGTCAGGTTCCACGAGGTGTCCCATTCATCAAATCACTCAGAGCCTTTTTGGCGCGATTCAACTTCACGCCCACGTTGCTCTCGGAGATGCCCAAGACTTCGGCAATCTCCCGATAACTCAGTTCGTCGAGGTAAAGCAGGACCAGCGCCGCATCCGCTTTCGGCAATTGGTGAATCGCTGTATACAGCTGTTCCACGATCTCGCGTTGCTGAGCTTGCTCGGCACTGTCCGGCCCCTCAGTCGCTAAGGTTTGCACCGCCATTAACGGCTTTTGTCTTGCCCGGCGAGCTTTGTCCTTCCGGTGCCAATTCATCGCCGTGTTCAGAGCCACGCGATAAAACCAAGTCGCCGCGGTTGCATGACGCTCGAAAGTCGGCAAGGACCGCCAGGCCTGGAGTAGAATTTCCTGCGCGAGATCCTGGCATTCTTCGCTAGTCCGGGTGTAGGCACGCGCCACTTTCATGACCGAGGCACCATGCGCGCCAAGCCAGTTCATGAAGAGCGACTGGTGATCTTCGTCCCGCAATTCGAAACCTTATCGGTCGAACCGATCAGGCCAACGGCCGACACGTTGACGGCTCACTTCATGCGGTGAGCGGTCTGCTTCATACCGTTTTGATGGAGAATCAGGCTCGTTGCGGGACCGGTTTTCTTCAGTTTGAATTCCAGTGTGGCGTCGACACCGCGGTACGACCATCGAGTGGGAGAATCGGGAAAGACCTCCTGGGTGGGCTGATCGGTAATGCTGACCATCATGTGCCCATCGCGGTCGCGAACGGTGAAAATAAAGCTCGGCGTCAATTGATACCGGCCCTCCAACCTGTGTCGATGTTTCGCGTCAATGACGAGATCGCCCGATTTATTGTCGGACTTCTCCTTTGTTTTCGGCTTGGATTCCTGCCCCGCCGCTTTCAGGACCAACTGCATCGCCAGTTGGTCGACTTCCTTCATGACGGCCGTGTTGCACAACACAACGACCGCGCAGCGTAACTCACGATTGATGAAGATTGCCGAATGGGATCCACCCGTCTGACCGTTGTGCCAGCGAGTCTGACGATCGCCCGCGATCATCCAGGCCAGTCCCATCGCGGGACCCGATGCATCCGCGTCGCGCTGTTGTTTCCAAGCCAACTCCATCGCGTCGCCAAGTTTGCCAGGGGGAGGAGTCAATTGAGCCTGTGCGAAACGCAGCATGTCGCGGATCGTGGCGTGAATTCCGCCGGCGCCCGGCAGGTCCGAAAACGTCCAGGGCGGCGTGGCCGAGCCGAACTTAGCATGCGGCGTGGCGAGCCGCTTCGTTTGATCTTCGCTGAGGTCAACGGTGCAATCGGTCATTCCGAGGGGCTTCGCGATTCGCTCCCGCAGCAACTGTTGATAGGACTTGCCAGCCTTCTCTGCGACCAGATATCCAAGAACCGACGCGCCGAGGTTCGAGTATTTCTGCGCATCGCCAGGTCGACGAGGCAGTTTGTATTGGTTCAGAAACGCGGCTGCCTTTGTTGAATCGTAATCCCGGTACGGATTCGTCAAATTAGTCAGCGCTAAATTGCCGGGGATTCGTGGCAGTCCGGCCCGGTGGGTGCTCAAATCGATCCACTTGATCGGCCGACCCTCACGCGACGGCAAGCGAATCCCGGCCCGATTGGCAACGTCCGCTGCGGCATTTAAATCAATCTCGCCCCGTACGACCGCATCGGCCAGCATTAAGCTCGTGAAGACCTTGCTGACCGATCCGATCTCATAAACAGTCGTGTCGTCGGGACGTTTTCCGGCCCCGCTCGAGCTTCCCAGGTGCACAATTCCCTGGTGTTTGCCTGCGATGTAACCGACCGACAGCCCATCGGCGATTCGATTTTCAACCAACGGCCGGGCCGCTTTCTCGACCCATTGATCCGTCAGGTTCTGCGAAAACGCGAGCGATCCATTGATCCAGCAGTTCACGGCAATGGAAAGCAGGGCCAAAATGGAGCGCTGAGCGTTCATCTTCAAAACCTCGTGAAAATAAGCAGATTCACCCGATTCCTCGTTGGCGAGGGCCTCAGGGTGCCACGTGCATGACTGAGAAGTCAAACCCGGCCCGCGACACAATTCCTCATTCCGGAGGTATTGGTAACGCGAACAAGCGTCGACTTACAAAAAAATCCGACAATGAGCGTTGCGCGGGCGGTCAAGGACAGCCCCACGACCAACGCGACACTAGCCTGGATACGCTCTAACGGTGCGGAGGGATCGTGCAGATGCAGAAAATAAAAAGGGGGAAATTCTGGTTTCTTGGCAGACAAAAAAGGGACCTTCTTGCTACGTCCCCTTTTGCGGCCCAGTCGGCTTTCGATACAGGATGTGTCAGGAAGCGCCGATAATGTTGCCGCCGGTCATCCCCAGCTTCCAAGCGCAAAGCTGCAGACGCCTCAGCGGGGATTTCGTTGGAGCGCGTTGCATTAATCTATTACTGAGCTTAGAAACGACCGAACACATGATGCTGTATTTTTCCCAAATCTCAGGCACTTTCGGATCGAGTCGGAGGGCCTCGGTGACGTCGTCGATGGCCTTCTCGTATTCGCCCTTCTGGGCATAGCGCCAACTTCGATTGTAGTACGCCAACGCATCGGTCGGGTCGAGCCGGAGGGCCTCGTTGCAGTCGGCGATGGCCCTGTCGCATGCGCCCGCCGCCACGGGGTCGAGCCGGGCTTTCGGTTCGAGCCAGCTGGCAGCGTTGAAGTCGGCGATGGCTTTGTCGTGTTCGCCCGTCTGAGCGTAGCACCAACCCCGCCCGGAGAAGTTTTCCTCACCTTTCGGATCGAGCCGGATGGCCTCCGTGAAGTCGGCGATGGCCTTGTCGGGTTCGCCCGTCACGCCATAGCAATTGCCTCGGTTGCGGTAATGACGCGCCACTTTGGGATCGAGCCAGATAGCCTCCGTGAAGTCGTCGATGGCCTGATCGAATTGGCCGGTCCGAACGTAGCCTTGGCCCCGCCCAGAGTCGTTTTCCTCATCTTTCGGATCGAGCCGGATGGCCTCCGTGGGGTCGGCGATGGCCTGATCGAATTCGCCGGTGTCAGCGTAGCACGGGTCCCTCCCAAAGTCGTTTTCCTCAGCTTTCGGATCGAGCCGGACGGCCTCCGTGAGGTCGGCGATGGCCGTGTCGTGTTCGCCCTTTTCGTCGTAGCACTTGGCCCGATAATAGTAGTGATCCGCCTCTTCCGGATTGAGCCAGATGGCCTCGGTGTAGTCAGCGATGGCCTTGTCGGGTTCGCCCGTCTGGGCGTAGGACTTACCTCGCAAAGAGTAGTGATCCGCCTCGTTCGGATCGAGCCGGATGGCCTCGGTGAAGTCGGCGATGGCCTTGTCGTGTTCGCCGTTCTCG